>JAGTQI010000007.1:28699-35636 GCA_018396955.1 Candidatus Bathyarchaeota archaeon
CGTCTATAACCCAGTATCTATGCACCAGCAAATTCCTCAACCCTAAAAGCTTAAGCAACCCATCACATTCCTCAGTTGAAATCAGCCCCCTATCCCTGATGATTCTGAAAGCGTGGGATGGAGTCTCAGGCTCTTCATTAAAAACCCTCCTAACTACGTGCAGCACCAGAGCAGCTAAAGCTTCCATCATTACAATCAAATTATACCTTACAGCATACCTCTCAGATTCACTCATGGCTTCATAAGGCTTAACAGTATAACCGACAATGACTTCAATAGACCTCCTAACATCGAAAACAAGCTTCTCAACATATGCCCTGTTAACCTTCTCAGCACCCAACTCCAAATCACGCATTCTAAATAAACCTTCCAAGTTTATTAAACTTCAGTCCAGATGGATTCTAAAGTTTAATTGGGTGGCTTTGGATTTTCACATAGTATCCGGAAGATGAAAACAGGGTGCCTGAAAGAACCTGGTTAAGATAAGCTTATAGAGAAAAAGGGGGATTTTAAAGTGGCTTTATGGATCGTATATTTTTGTCCATCCGAATCCTTTTGATACTATTGCCACGTCTTTTATGTCGACTTTTCCGTCGCCGTTTACGTCACATATTGGGTTCCATGGGCCGTAGCCTTCGTATGAGCCAAAGGCTTTTGAAACCATTGCCACGTCTTTCATGTCGACTTTTCCGTCGTAGTTTATGTCGCCTATGTGGGTTGGATACATTTCATATAGGCCATGTTCTATGATTAGCGGAATTTCTTCTAAGTCGTCATCTATTACCATCACGTCGACAAGTTTTAGCTCGCATGTTAAAGGTGGCTTTTCGAGTCCCCTTTCCTGGTAGATCGTCTTGAAGGTTATTGTTGCCAATACTCCGTCGCCGCTTGGAAATGTCTCCCATATGCCTGTAGATGGATTTGGAAGTAGAAGTATACCAACAATCACGTGTGAACCATAGAACGGATCATTTGGCTGGTCGAACCATATGAAGAACGTTCCATGCTTGTTCCAGCGCGGGTCTTTCATGAATGGCCCTTCTGTTACATCTACAACTTTTAGTAAAGTTTCGTTGTAGCATAGTCTAAACTGAACTGCCACGGCTCTCCAGCCTTCCCATAGGCCATTTATGGTTACGTTTACATGGAATGTTTTATTCAACAGTTGAGCTTGGAACAATAGTGGCTCAACCTTTATTGTGGGTTCAGGCCCTATCCTAACTAGGCCGTCAACGAAAACATTGTCGGCTGTGTCTGTTTCCCCTGGAACTATGCTTGCTTCGGCTTTTAATGTGTATGTGCCGTAGGGCACTCCGGAAGTGTCCCAGTTGAACGTTAACAAAGTTGTAGACCCTGGAACCATATCAATAATTGTTTCTATAGCTATCAAATTGCCATTGTAGTAGAGGGACACATCAAAGGTTTCGTAAGTGTTTCCTTCATTTTTGACAGTAACGTCAACTTGTATTGTTGTCCCAGATGCTACTCTAATGGCAGAAGGAACAACCTTTACGATTGCAATGTCGTGGACAAGCGGTGGAACCTTCTCGGTTAGCAGCCAAGGTTCAAAGTTGGCGTTGCCACTGACGTTGTCTCCTAACCCCGTTGGGTTTAATGTTGGATGGTATGGCCCTGTTGGGTCACCCCACCAGTTATAGCGTGCATCAACAGTTTCTTCTACGTCGTCACCCACCCAAAGGCCATATGAGCCGCTTCCTACAATATTGTTATAGTTTATTTTTATGTCTGTTGGGGCAACTCCAGCGCCTTCATAACTCCACACGTCAATTCCATCTTCTTTTGCGTTTAGTATATTGTTGCAGATAAGCGTAACATTTTTCGCATCATTTGATATGTCAACTTGCCATGTATTGCCGATGAGCGTGTTGCCTTTAATAAGGACATTTGACAAGGTGTGGTAATCCCATGGTGATCCGTAGATTGATCCTGGGAAGTCTACGGCGCCGATGCCTATGTCGCAGCCCTCCACATAATTGTTTTCAACAACTACGTCGCTTGTATCAACCACCAATATGCCAGTTGCCGCCCAATAGGGATTATTAACCGTGCAATTGAAGACCTCGTTGCCTACAACATGAGCTGTGGCGCCATATCCTATTTGTATGCCGTTTTCAGCCCACCATCCGGTTTCTTGTTCAAAGCCGTTTCCATAGACCGTGTTCTCCTTGACCAGAGCGTTTGGATCCACCTTTAAACCGGCATCGCCTAAAACACCAATGCCGCCGCGGCTAAAGTCCTGAACCACGTTATGCTGGATGGCTGCTTCTGAATTTCCGTAGACTAGAATTCCGAATGTCTGAGGACCGCTTCCCTTGCCAGACGGCGGATACATGTTATGAATAACATTATTTGATATGGTGCCGGGCTTAATATTGCGGCATAATATTCCGACGTAACGATAATTGCTTACAGCCTTGTTTCCACCATCTATTTCAAATCCTTCAATAGCCACACTGATTGTTTCATCTCCACTTAAAGAACCGTAAGCAAATATTATTGGATCAAACGTAGCACCAGACTCTGGAATTGTAAATGTGCTCCGCGTATCTGGAGCCAATATTTTTGCTCCACTTGTCCCTTCTAGGCTTAAATTTTTGTTAATAATTATTTGTTCTATGTATTCTCCCGAGTATACGTGAACAATACCGCCGGAAGTTACTGCGTTAATTCCATCCTGTATTTTCGCGAAGGCGTTATAGCCTATGAATTTGCCCGGTTCAACTTCGTATCCCGGTGGTAGGTTAGCCCAATCATCGTCAACCCAAACTTCACTTGCAAAACCTTCAAGGTCAACTGAAACCGTTGTTCCATCTTTCAAGGCAATAGTTATCGCATCAATGTAGCCCTGAAAGATGTTCATCCAGCCTGTTGCTGTTTGGAAAGAAATGTACTTTACAATCTCAACTCCATAGTCGATATTTGTCACGGGACACCCAGAATAGTAGTCATGCCAGTTTATCGGACCTGCTTGAATGTTTTGAAGCGTTGGTTGACCATAGAATCCATAAAAGCCTATAGTGTCTGGATCAAAGAAGGTCAGCTGGTTTGTGCCAGCGTCTGTGCTCCACTTATTCCACTGATTAGCCGGAGCATTAAGGTTATTAGAGAGGTATGGTTCGCCGATCAGTTTGTATCCGTACCAACCGTGGTCATTAATTCCATCTGGCTTCGTGTAAATCACCACGTAGAAGTTATGTGGCGTTGTGCCAGTGATTGGGTGCGGAGTATTAGTATGATATGAAATGCTGGCTATATCATCTATAGTGAAACCGCCTAAAGCATTGAACGGAGGAAGGGTTGGGTCGATATATATTTCGAATTTTTGTCCTAATACTGCAGCCCAACATCCACTTCCCCAATAAAATTGCTCGTTGGTTCCCATCGCTTTTGCCAATGGAGCAACAGCGCCGCCTAGAATCAGGTATTTGGCGGTAGCCATGTCACTAGTGTCTGTATCGTACCATGAAAACTCAGGCGGATAGAAAGTTCTGCCCCCGCTGCCACCTTTAAAGTAAACAGCCCACTTAAACTCATTTGCCAAATAAGACTTGGCTATGGTTACTGTGAAAGCCATCTGCGGATTTTCACTTTTGCTCCTACCGCCAGTAGCAGTTATGCCATCTGGTAAGGGATAATTCAAGTAATAAGGGCTTCCTGTGCGCCAACCACCATCGTAATAGCTAATCAACCATGTTCCATATGAGTAGTGCGGATCGATTCCGTCGTTATTATGAATTTGAAACTTAATTTCATTTCCCAGACCTATTACAACAACTATTCCAGCAACGGGGTTATTAAGATAAGCACTGTTTTCGTCCAAATCAATTGTCCATTTGACTGAGTCAACATACTCTTCAACTTTAACGTGCGCCCAAGCAACATCTTGATCGAACAATGTTCGTATTACACTACTGTTGGCATTTGCAGGTTTAATCGGAAACATAATCATTGTTGAACTTAAAAGTATTAGAACCATTGCTACTGTTAATGTTTTTTTCATTTTCCTTTCTCCTTTCTCTTTATTTACACCCTCTAGTGAATCCAAGGGTGCAAAAATATTTTTTAAAAATTTCGTATATAAATTTTGTGAAAATTTGTTCTAGACGAGGACACCTCAGAAAGTTAACGTATTCCAGACAACTTGAGAAAGTCTTGTAATCTGACTAATTCACTTCACATGAAAATTTCTGCTAATATAAAAAGATGGATTTTATGGGTCTATTTTCCGAATTGTTTTGATGTTGTTGCGACGTCTTTCATGTCTATTTTGGAGTACCGCTGTTTATATAATGAGGACGTTTAAAGTTTACTGGTCTGTTCTCAGAAGCCTAACAACTTTCCAAACTAAATTTAAATAAAAACATCTACTCTAACTCTTTATAGTGTCCCAAATGTTGAAATTTCACAAAGAAATACTGAAGAAGTTTGAACCCGTAGGGAGACATGCAAAAATTATACTTTATGGCTCACTAGCAATGGGCGATTATAGGCTTGACTCCGACATAGACCTAGCAGTAATAACCAAAAACAAGAAGTTAATGAAACTTGCTTCGTCCATTGCCGACGAGATACTTGCAGAGAAAGGAAAACTCATAACCCTCAAATTCGTAAATGAAGAAGAATTTGAGGAAGGGAAAGACCCGCTAATCAACGAAATTAAAAAGGGAATTGTGATATATAATGGAGGAAAGCGTTAAACTTCGAATAAAAGAAGAACTGGAATCTGCCCAGACAAGGTTAAAGGCAGCAAGGCTCCTATTCGAAAAAGGCATGATAGAAGATGCCGTAAACAGAGCCTACTACGTGTTCTTCCACGCAGCCAAAGCCATGCTCAACGCCATAGGATATGACGCAAAAACCCATTCCGGACTAATATCAGAATTCGGACTAAGAATGATAAAAACAAATTTGGTAGATAAAAAATTTGGACAATATTTTAGAAAAGCTTTTGAAATGAGGGAAAGCAGTAATTATGAAATTGGCATAATATTCGGTGAGGAGGAGGTTAAAACACTCATCGAGAATTCTGAAGAATTTCTCAAAATGGCCAAAGAATTTGTAAATGAAAGACTCTAGCCTTAACCTTTTAACTTTCAAAAAGGGCATGAGTTCAAACTATGATTGGAGCTGTTTCCAAGCCCACCAGCTGCTGAAAAATGTGTTAAGGCGCTTTTTCCAAGTTTAAAGGCTGAAGTGTTGGCATTCAATTTAATGTTTTTAAAAAAGCTGCCGAAAGCTTACACCTTAAAATGAGGGAATATAAATGAGCCTTTCGCCTACATGCCTGAAGAATTCATAAAAATGTTAAAAGAGAATCACCCACTCGTAATTGAGACTTTAAAAAACGGAAAAATTGATTACTCGAAAATAAAAGAGAAAAATATCTATCAGATAATTTCTAAATTAAAGAAAGAATTTCCGGTGAAACCTAACTTTCAACAATTTTCTTTAGCTGTTTTTGATACATTTCAACTATTTCGTTTGCTGTTGTTGCGTCTTCTGCCGCCTTGTCTATTCTGTAGTTACCTGTAAACCTTGGAAAACGTATTGCCAAACCGCTTCCTTGGCGTATGGCGTTTATTGCGCATGTGTGGATGGGGCTTAGGGTTATTTCTGCGCCTAAAACTTCTATGACAATTTTTGGCTCGAACCATACGTCCGCCTCAATGAGCGAGTTTACCCTTGGATGCTTATGCGGTATAACATGTTTTTTCATCATTTGAGGCAGTTTCGCTAAATCCTCGTCGGTGAAACCCGTTCCGCATTTTGTCACTGTTTCGAAGGTGTCGTTTTCCGGGTTGTACGCTGCCAATAATAGGGCGCCGTAGGTTCCTGCCCGTTTTCCGCGTCCATGAAAGGCGCCGACTACTACCAAATCTACTGTGTCTGTCATTTCGCTTTTATAATCCCGCTTATACTTTATCCAAAGCCAACCCCTTGCGCCAGCTTGGTAGACTGAGTCTTCAGTTATTGATTTGCACATTAAGCCTTCACATCCATCTTCTATGGCCTCTAAAAAGAAGTTTTCAAGCTCTTTGACGTTGCCGGTAATCATGCTTTTAGCTATTTTCACTCGGTCGCCTTCCTTAACCGCGCTTTCCAGCGCCTTTCGCCTCACCGGGTATGGCTCAAGGGTTAGGTCTTTCCCGTCGATGTACAATGCGTCAAACATGAAAAGTGAGACTGGGTATTCTTCCATAGCCTTTTCTATGCCGTATTTGCGTCTGCGGTGCATAAGCTCCTGGAAGGGCCTCATCTCGCCAGTGTCTGGGTCTATGGCTACGCATTCAGCCTCCAAGATGGCTTCATCGGCTAGGACATGTCGTCTTAAAAGTTCTATGGCGTCTGGGTACTGGTCTGAGATGTCCTCTAGGCGTCTTGAATATAGGGTTATTTCCCCGCCTTTCTTGTGGGCTTGAATACGTTCGCCATCATACTTGTACTCGGCTATACATTTCCCGCCCAATTTTTCAAGGATTTCCTCAGGCGAAGAAAGTCTTTCAGCCAGCATAGGCCTTATAGGCTCGCCTACAACAACCCTGAACTTTTTTATTCCTTCAAGACCTTCTTCGGCTAAGACTTTGGCGACCCTTCCAAGATCTGATGAAATGTTGTAGGCGCGTTCCACAAGTTCGCGGGTTTCCTTGCCGCCGCCATAAGCTATTGCCAAAGCATCAAGCACAGTCATGTCGGCAATGCCCAAGCGAAGGTTTCCAGTGACCGTCCGCATAATGTACTTAGCCTCCTTTGGCGTGGCATCAGCCAACAGTCCAGCCAAAAACGAAATTTTAGTGTCAACAGCTCCGGACCCGGAGGCATGCGCCATTTTGTCAAGGGTTTCATAAACTTTTTGAACGGTTAATGGTTTCTGGAAGAAGGTTAGCTGCCTTTTTTGGGCTATAAACTTCTGGGCTGT
>JAGTQI010000065.1 GCA_018396955.1 Candidatus Bathyarchaeota archaeon
ATGATTCCCATCGTAACTAGGAAACCGTTGGAATAATCATTATTGCTAAAACTATACCGCCTGTGAGGACGCCGCCGCCATAAATAGGTCCTGAAAATATGGGGATAAACCCAAAAAGCGTCTGCAAGTGTGAATAAAAATGGTTGCGTAAAAAGGGTATTAGAATAAATATTCCCCAAAGCCCATAGATAACGCTTGGGACAGCAGCTAAAAGCTCCACCAGAAAAGAAACTGCAAATCCAAATTTTTTAGGCATGTATTCCGAAAGCGCTAAGCCTATTCCAAGGCTTATGGGCACGCCTATAAGAAGCGCAATTGCAGAGGTAACAACTGTTCCCAATATTAACGGTAAAGCTCCAAAAACTCGGGATATGGCAGGATCCCATCTAGTTCCCAAAATAAAGCCTAATCCAAAAGTTTGAATGGAAAGCCACGACCCGTTAATTAACTCGTAAACCATTAAGCCTAGAAGCAGAAGGATGCTGGAAGCGAATAATGCGCCAATAACTTTGAAGAAGTTGTCACCAGTAATCTGCCATTTTAAACGTGAAAAATATCTTGGGTTTAGTATGTAAAGAAAATGTGATTTTTTGCTGGGATTTTTCATGTTTTATCACTCATGTAGCTGCTGCCCGTTGTAAGTTATCATCCGTAGTGTTTCTTCATTATGTTTGACAACGCTTTGTGGCAAAGGAGCATAGTATAAGTCAGGCGCAAAGCTTTGTCCGTCATGTATCGCCCACCATAAGAACTCTACCAGCGCCTTTGCCGCTGCCTCGTTCATGTTGGGTAGAACGTTCAGCTCTTTGTATATTAGAATGTAAGAGAAACTTGTTATTGGATAGGCACCTCTTGCTTCGGTATTGCTGGCTAAAATGTCAACAATAGAAACTCTCGACCAGCTTTCGTCCCCCCTTGGCAAGGTAACTGCAGCGTAATCCGCAGCTTTAGCAAAGGATTCAATGCTTGGTTCAACAAATTCGCCTGCAGCATTTTTCACATAGCCATATGCTAAATTGTTCTTTTTTGCATATGTGAATTCCACGTATCCAATTGAATAGGGCGTTTGCTGGACAAGGGCGGAGACTCCCTCGTTTCCCTTCCCTCCAAGTTTACCAGGCACATTAGGCCAGCTCACCGAAGTACCCTTTCCTACAGTTTTATTCCATTCTGGGCTAACGTTTGATAAGTAGCTTGTCCAAATGAAAGTCGTTCCGCTCCCTTCGGATCTATGCACTACAAATATTGGCTGATCTGGAAGACTGACACCGGGATTTTCTGCAACGAGTTTGGGATCATTCCATTTTGTGATTTTTCCGAGGTAGATATCCGCTAATACTTCCCCAGTAAACCTTAGCCCTTTTTGTATTCCCGGAATGTTGTAGATTGGGACAACTCCGCCTATGGTTATGGGTATGTGTAGAGTGTTAGGAGCTTTTTCAGCGTGGCCGTCTGTGAGCGGTGCGTCACTGGCTGCAAAATGTACAGTCTTATCGGTATGCTGTTGAATTCCTCCACCACTTCCAATTGATTGGTAGTTAACTTGAATGTTAGGCTTAATCTTGTGGTATTCAGCAGCCCACTTGTCAATCAATGGAAATGGAAAAGTTGCGCCCGCTCCATTTAATGTTATTGTTTGCGTTGACGATGAATTTTGATAAGCAAAAAACACGCCCGCTGCAACTATGGCGACTGCGATTATTGGCATGGCAATTTTATATGCGGTTCTCATATTGCTCACCTTTCTTTTAGTGTAGAGTTAGAAAAATCTATATACCTTGTCCAAATAAACAATATAGTAAAAAATTGACTATATAGAGGTTTAAATGTGATGGAGCAGCCAAACGAGGAAATAAGGAGGATCCAGTTTACTGGAAAATCCACCTACATTGTTTCGCTTCCAAAGAAATGGGTAACCGCCTTGGGGCTAAAAGCAGGAAGCCAAATAATAGTGTCTAAACAAAACAAGTCGTTGATTTTAACTCCCAAAGAAATGGCTAAACAACCAGCTCAACCGATGGAGGCAACAATAATAATTTCAAACATAGACGATCCTGACGCGATAGCGAGAAAAATAATTTCCCTGTATTTGGTGGGATACAACTTCATCATTGTAAGGGCGAAGGATGAACGCATAAGCGCCTTGCAAAGAAACACCGTAAAAGAGCTGGCGAGAAAAAAACTCGTGGGAACAGAAATCATATCAGAAACCTCAAACGAAATCAAACTGCAAACATTGCTAAGCTATCCAGAGCTATCAGTTGAAAATGCCTTAAGACGCATGTGCCTCATCACCGCATCAATGCACGACGACGCAATACAAGCATTAAAAGAACTAAATAAAAAACTGGCCAAAGAAGTAATACAGCTCGACGACGAGGTTGACCGCTTCAGCCTTTACATAATACGACAACTGAAAGCAGCCGTCCAAAACGAGAAAATCCTAAAAGGCATAGGGCTTTCCAACCCGCGAGACTGCTTAGGATATAGGGTAATCGTAAAGTTTGTTGAAAGAATAGCTGACCATGCAACAAAAATCGCCGAACATGTTATAGCACTTGAAGAAAAACCCAGCGAGGCCATCTTCCAAAAAATCTTTGAAATAAGCGCCTTCGCCAAAACATCATTCGAAGACGCTATAAAATCCCTATTTAAAAAAGACTACACCCTAGCTGACCAAGTAATTTCTAAAGCAAAAACAATACCACACCTCGAAAACGAAGCAATAAAAGAAATTCAAATCAAAACCAGACAAGTCGACATTCCCAGCATGAGAATGATAATGGAAAGCATCCGGAGAACGGCGGAATACGCAAGCGACATCGCAGAAATAGTCCTAAACCTAAACGTAAACCAAATAATCACAATCTAACAAAACTTGTTGCAAACTATTATTTTCATGTTAAGAGACACTAAGAGAACATATTCGATTGGGAAGTGTTTTAAATGTTGGCTGAATTAGAAAGATGTTTTAGGAGGTTTGGCCTTTTTCTGCGTTTTATTTGCAAAGATTATGGCTAATATGGAGAGAGCCATGAAGAGGAGTGGAAACATGCTTGGTTGGAGTTCTGGTATGATGTGGGTTCCTTGGACTGTGACGGTTTTTGTGCTGTGGTTGTAGGTGAAGTATATATACGTGTTTTCTTCATCTATAAGTTCCAGGTAGTTTTCGATTTTTTGGCCGTTAACTGTTATGTTCCAGCTGTTTTCTGTCCATAGAACTTTTTTTGGAATTGTTATTCTGCAAAAGCCTGTTGTTTCGTACATGCCTGAAACGTTAAACTTTAGGAATGGTCCTATCTGTGGATTGAATTGAAGATCCGAGATTGTTGAGTTGCTTATCACTTCAAAGCTGAATGTTAGTCCGTTCCATGTTCCGGCTCGTATTGCCACGAACGGCGCGGCTAGAGGATAATTGTCAATAATTCCTGCAGACGGTGAGTATGGTGTGTCAATTATTCCGTCTGAACCAGCGATATTTTGGCCTGGTCCATGATTAGAGTCGGCTCCGCTGTATCCTTCCCAATAGTTTCCTCCAGAGGGGTAGCCTCCATCAAAATAATTTACCGCTCCATTTTCGACGAAAATGTCAAGGCCGTTTTCGTAAAAAGTGTTATGGTATATTCTGTTGTTAGAGGCCATGTAAATGTAGATGCCATATCCGCTTGCGGCGATTGTGTTTCCTGCGATGGTGTTATTGTTAGCATTCTCCGAGAGGCCAACTCCGATTCCGCTGAGGGTTATGTTGTTTCCATAAATGAGGTTTTTTGAGGCAGAAAGGCTGATGTCGACTCCATATGCTGTTACCGTGTTCCATAAAATCTTATTCTCTGAAGCGCCGATCCCTATGCCAGTTGCTGTTTCTGAAAAGCTTCCGTTTAAGTAATTTGCCGATACAACGTTGAAGTTGTCCTGAATTATAATGCCGTTCCCACCACCAGTCACATTATTACTTGATACAGTGTTATAGGTTGAGGATGCTCCAAGTCGGATTGCGTGACCATTATCCACTAAATTGTTTTCTTGGACGATGCTGCTGTTGGAGTATGTTAAGTCGGTTCCCCAGGTATTATCAATAATGTTGCATGCTTGAATCTTGATGTTCAAGCTCTGATACACATTAATACCGATGGCATGCCCCTGAACGTTCAAGTTCATAACGGTTACGTTATTTCGCTGTTTTAAATTTACACCTATAGTAAGTGAGGATTTCGACCCTTGCACAGAGAAACCGTTTCCATCCAAAATAATGTTGTCACGTTCTATGACAATGCCACTCGCCATAAGACTGCTAACGCTAATATTGTCCCATAACCGATACACCACTCCATCAGTTGTATTAATTGGAGCGCCAAAAGGCTCCACGCTTCCATTACCCCTAATATAAACAGTGCCGACCCACGCATGAACCACCGAAAACCTGGACACAAACCCGCAAAAACTCAATGTCAACACCAAAACCATCATGCAAACAACAAACTTAAGCGCCATCAAGACACCAAAACGCATGTTTTAAACAACGTAAATTTAAAAAATTTTCGCAAAAACCAAGTTCAGAATAGCCACTGTTCTATCAATAACGTTTAATTGGAAACCTCTTTTAGCCTTGTTTGTTCTAGTTGTTTTCTGTTTTTCTTTTTAGGCTTTCCATTAGGGTTATGAGGATGTGAAGCGGGGCTTTTGGGCCTTTCCATGTTTGTGGCAGTTTGGCGGCGACCTCTTTAGCGTTGTCTAGTGTTTCTGTGTTTAGGCATAGGTTTTCCGCCGTTTCCGTTAGGGCGTCGTATTCGCCAGTCTTCTGCAGCAGCCTTGTAAGGCATATTGCTTCCTCTGTAAGCCTAACATGTTCGCGCTTTAAAACCCCATAATTAAGGGATTCGTTAGGAGGCTGTTCTTCAGAAAACGCAAGTGAAAGAGAAACGTTAAAAATGTGCGAGGCCGGTTTGTAACCCCTCAAGGAGTTAGGGAAGTCTTGGCAAAGTCGAGAAGCTTTCCATAGGGCTTAAAGCCACAAGCTGGTCAGGATTCAAACCCGCAAATTTACAAAACAACATCAAGGCAATGCAGACGTTCTCCTGGTCTTCTCGCTCAAAACCGAGGTTGTTTTTGTTCCCAAGTTGTTTTGTTCCCACGTCTGAGGAGATTTATAGGATGGGATACGCCTCCGGCTCAACTAAGAACAGGGCCATGATCTTCATGCTTTACACTTCTGGTCTTCGCAACTCAAGTATCTGCCTTTAGGAAAAGGCAGATACTTGACATGGTTAAAATTCTCGGCTTTTCGGAAGACAAAATAAAGCGTGTCGAGGAAGCCCTAGCCAAATATGCAACAGTAGACGAGGCAGTGGAGGAAATTAGAAAGCTAAACCTTGAGGGTTACATGTTTAGGCATAAAAGCGACAAAGAAGGTGATAAACGAAAATGAACTTGAACAATACTTAAACCAAAGATGGGACGTGCAAACAATCTTACCCTTAGGCAAAATAATAATAAGAAAAGCAGCGTAAAACCATATTTGACAAAAAGCGGTGAAATAGTCGTTTTCAACAGGAGCTTGGCAAATTTTAAATTCTAAATGCTATTTCTTGGTTTCAAGGTTGCTATTAATGGACGCAAGAGCACTTAACGGTACCAAGGTTTTCCTCACTGAGGAGAGATGGAAGCACATAGTTTTAAGACACCCGGAACTGGAAAACAAATTGTCCCTTATTCTCGACACAGTAACAAATCCAGACGAAGTATATATTGACCTTCAGGAGCCTTTCACGCCCTAAAAGGTTGCGTGGGCGAAGTTTCCGACTATATCGTAGTGATTTACCGCAAAGAGAATGGGGAAGGCTATATAAGAACCGCCTTCTATACAAGTAATAGAAGGAAAGCTAGGAGGTATAGGCAATTCAAAAAGTTGAAACCCTCTTAGACATCAACCCCAGAGAAGTGTTAGAGAACTTCGAGAAGAAGTATAAAATAAAGTTGCCTAGAAAAGTCACCACAATAGATTATGGAGACGACGTTGGAGACCTATTCATAAGGTTTAAACACGCAAAAACAACCCATGGAGAACCAACAAAAGACGGAAAAGCAATCATACACTACGACGAAAAAGGCGAAATCGCCGCAATAGAAATCCTAAACATAACATCTATTTGAAAATTTCTATATGTTAACTGCAACTAACAGAAACGCCTTTGCACTTTTTAGGCTATTTCAGAAGTTTGTTATTAATTGTCCATCCTTAAGGTTGTACACTTCATCAGCTGCTTCAACAATTTTTTCATCATGCGTTGCTATGATAACTGTTGTTTTCCATTTTTCCTTCATGTCTAATAGAAGTTTCATTATTTCTTTGGCCGTTTTAGAGTCAAGCTCTCCGGTGGGTTCGTCTGCGATTATCATTTCGGGATTGTTGGCTAAAGCTCTGGCTATGGCTACACGTTGCATTTCGCCCATGCTTAGCTCTTTTGGTCTGTGGTGAGTTCTATGGCCTAAGCCTACGGCTTCTAGGAGTTTTATGGCTTTTTCCCTTTGTTCCCTCTGACTTTTTTCAGCTAAGGCTATTGGAAGTTCGACGTTTTCCAAGGCTGTAAGGGTTGGTAGTAGATTGAAAGTTTGAAAAATGAAACCCATTCTTGAAAGTCTTACCTTTCTGCGTTTAGCGTTCGTCCAGTTTGAAGTATCTTCTCCGTTTATGAAGATTTTGCCGCTTGTAGGTTTGTCGTTTAATCCTATGAGGTTTAGAAGTGTGGTTTTCCCGGATCCTGAAGGCCCGATTATTGCTATAAACTTGGATTCGCCTATCTCAAGGTTAACGTTATTAACGGCGACCACTTTTGAACAGCCAACGTGGAAAATTCTTGTTAGATTGACGGTTTTAATTTCCATTAGTACTCCGCCCTTAAAACTTCAGCTATTCGCATTTTTGCAGCGTTTGCTGCCGGGAGAACTCCGCCAAGGCAGCAAACCGCTACAACGGTTGCAAAGATTTGAACCATATAAGCGGGTGTGACTATGTCAAAAAGTCCAGCGAGGAAAAGGTGTATTGGGATGTTTGTGTATAGGCTTGCCAATACAACAGCTGCTATGGAGCCAAGCGTTATCCCGAAGATTCCGCCCAAAATGCCTATTATGGCGGCTTCAAAAATTACCATGCGGAAAATGTAGTTTATCGGTGCGCCTAAAGCATCTAGAGTTGCAAAGTCTCGGCGTCTTTCTGAAACGCTCATGAGGTTTACCGTCATAACTAGAATGAGACTCATAATGAGGACAACTGATTG
>JAGTQI010000008.1 GCA_018396955.1 Candidatus Bathyarchaeota archaeon
TGGGCAGAACCGCCCAACCAAAACCAAAACAGCCAACCTTCTTCAAGTTTTACAAGAGGCTGGTGTGCTCAATTTTGAGATGGAAACCGCTACACTTTACACACTTGCTGCTCTTTACGGCCTAAGGGCTGGTTCAGTTTGCTCCGTCTACGCTAACAGATGCACTGGTGAATTTAAACCGGGAGAGGGCGAAGAAAACGCAATAAAAGTAGCCAACGAAGCAGTGAAAATCCTAAACGAATGGGATGAAGAGAAGAAAACGAAAGGTAAGAAGTGGCTTTTTCCATCGCTTATTAGGGCATAACCCTTTTAGAATCTAAAACCTTTTAACTTGTAGGGCCGGGGTGGCGGAGTGGTTAAACGCGCTGGCCTCGAGATCTCGCTAAACGCTTAGAAAGGGGCTTTGACAAGGAAGCCAGTGGGCCTTCGGGCTCGCAGGGGTTCGAATCCCCTCCCCGGCGCTGTTTGCCAGCTAGTGCTCATTTCTAATAAATACCCTTGGTTTACGACCTTCATGATTCAAATAATACTCTTAATCAAGGTTTGCGCTTCCTGCTGCAGACTAAAGTTTACCTTTTCTGGGCGAGGACGAATTCGGGTTGAGGACAAAGTCCCTGGGTGTTATTCTTAAAAACGGGGCAATCCGTTGGGCTGCATAAGACAAGGTATTGACAAATCGTTGACAGTAGCGGACAGTATTTTTCCTTTGCATCGGACAGCTCTCCAATGCACAATTTTTTAATGTGCAAGGCTGATGGGCTTAATGGGCATATGTCACATTTTTTCTTGCTGCAGAGTCGAGCAAAGTCCCATGTTACATCAAATTGTTCAGGGTAAAGCCCCCTTTCATCCGCTTTATCCTTCAGATAGTTATAGACTTCTCTAATGGCCTTGGAAGGCTTACCTTTACATTTTATGCCCATATCCTCGATATAGGGTTTTATTCTTTCAAAAAACTTGTTATTCCATGTATCGCCCGGCAGTTCAAGCTGATTAAGATAAGGTTCAGGATTTCTCCATCTTTCTAAGACATAGTCTGGGTATTTCTCTCCATACTCATCCAACGCTTTACAAATGTAATTTCGATGGAAACTCCCTTTCAAATAGCTCTATAAGGCATCCCACGTTCGTTTACGCCAATCATCCATTTTTCCAGTGTTTCCATACGTGAGTTTATCGAGTGCGCAATACACATCCTTAACCCATTTTTCATCGGGCGAATTTTTTGAATTTTCAAGCATATAGGTAACAAGGTTTCTGTCATATGCCTCTAACTTTAAGAGCGTTCTCTCAACGCGTTTTTTCAGCCGATGTTTTCTTCCAAACCTATGCCTGAAACGAAATTTTTGACCTACATGAAATTCAAAATTTTTCTTTCTGACATTACTCTTCGATTTTTTGAGTTCAATATGCTCTTTAATTATTTGTTTACAACTATCTCCTTTTCTATAATGGTAGGCAATGTGCGCCATTATTGGAAAAGCATTATTCCAAACTTTTTCTGCGGGCATCCCATAGGTGAAAATGCATGTTAACCAATGCGTAAGGACGATGTCGGCTGGTTTCAGCTCGTTTCCATTAACACCTACGGACGCTTTACTAATCATTTCACGTATTTGCTTATCGTATTCCTTATCGTCTCTACTCCATCGAGCCCTATCCATCCAAGCAAAAAACTCCCAAAGCCTAATGAACTTGTCTTTTGTATGGACCAAAATATTCCCCCAATTCTCTTTTAAGCGGCGGTATATTTAAAGGCAATCCAGACTCGGCACGGGTTGTAGCTGGCTCTAACAGCCATGGCTAAAACCTAACACAATAAACTATCAACAATTCCACACACTTTTAAATTTTATGCGAACTACAGCTTCCCATATAGACTAAAGTTTACTTTTCTTGATTAAGGGAAAAGGGGAGTTTAGGCTTTTATTAGTCCAGCCTTTCGCCGTAGTTCCGTAACGTATCTCGGTAGAACCTTGTAGCTTTGCACTTAAACTTCATGTAAAGCCTTGCTCCTACGCTTTCCGATCAAAACCAACCGTCCTTGGGAAGATTCCCCCCAACAGTCAAACCAGAGAAAACCCTCAAAACATCCATTGCGGCTTTTCCTTCTGCCATACATAAGGTTTAAGTAAAAAGCTGAAAAACCGCAGCCTGACACCACAAATTCTGAAGAAACCAGAATTCCAGAAGCAGAGAAGCCGAGAAAAGAGGAGCTAACGGCAACAATTGCCACAATCCAAACAGCCCCTTTGCCTAAGCACAGAGGCGTCCACGCTAAAACACGTGGCAATGTTCATAACCTTATAAATGTTTATTCCATTCGCTTTGGTTCGTTTTCCGTTTAAAATTTAACGATTTTTCTCGAAGCTTGATGATTTGTCCTCTTTTTATTTATTTTTTGGTTTTTGGAGCTGGTTGTATCTATTGGGTTTATTTGGTTTTTGGTTCTGGGTGTGTTTGATGGTTGAGGCTTTGCAAACCGTTAAGCAGAAGTTGTTGGAATCTTTGGCTTTTGCAGGCGTCACAGCCGATGATATTGATAGCCTGTTTAAAATCGCCGAACCCTTAACCTGCTCAGTTTTATATGTTAGTTGGAGGAAGGAGCCATATTGGGTAATATTAAAAATCAGCCCATGGGAGGTTGATGAAGACTTCACCTGTGGTTGAAAAAGTTTTAATTCTTATTCCCTGCTCCAAATCAAAAAAGCCAGGCGGAGCTCACGTTTACGAGAGGGCCAATTGTATCGTTAATCATCTGAGCCAAAGCGCTGGGAGACGGCTGATCGAGCTAAGAAGGCGTGTCGCCGTAGCACTTAGGGAAACGTTAGGACCTGACGTGGGCGTGGAAACAACTGAAACTCAAATCAAATTCATGAGGGCCTACGATAGGTATTCTGGAAACCTTTACAGCAAAATATCAAAAAGCGCCTGGGAAAAGATGAATCGCTCTCAAAATTTAGGCTTGGTGATAGTTTCCGCCTTATACGGAATACTTAAACATAATGAGCTTATTAGGAACTACAACAGGGCGATGGATAGGGATAAAGTCGAAGGAGTGCTGCTTAAGACCTGGTGGAACAGGCAAGGCCTACATGAAATTTTACTTGATTACACCGCAGATAACGAGATCAAAGTGGTTCACGATTTTCTCTCCAAAAACTACTCGGAAGCCATATGGCCACTTCAAAGCAGGGCAGAAGAACTTGGAATAGAATATGTAAAGCATGGCTATTCTGGGTTTGGGAGTGGAAGCAACTGCCGCAGAGGAGAAGATGTTGAAAGGTTGATTAAGACTTTCGATATATAAAGGCTTGTGGTGGAGATGTCTAGACTTTGTCAATGGTTGCATGAGCAAATAGAACAGCTTCCTTTAAAAAAAATTCCCATTTAAATTGGAGTTTCTACCAGAAAACGGAATATACTTTTTCTATGAAGACGGAGAGTTTTGGGGGCACGGTGGAGAAAAACCGAGGATAGTTAGGGTAGGCACCCATAAAGATGGAAATTTTAGAAGCAGAATCGGTGAGCATTACCTCTTAAACGAAGCATGGATGAACTTTGACAAGAATAAGCCAAAACCCTCTGATAGAAGCATCTTCAGAAAAAACATCGGCAGAGCCCCTACTAAACAAGGATAATGATGATTACTTAAAAATTTGGGAAATAAATTTCACGCCAAGCAAAAACAAGAAATTATACGGTGATAGGCGAGAAATAGAGAAAGAAAAGAAAATAGAAGAAGCAATCACAAAAATTCTACGGGAAAAATTCTCCTTCAGATTCATAATTTTAGACCCACATGTAGAAAGGATGGGCAGCAAAGGGCTTGAAAGCGCTTTAATCGGAACTTTAGCCAGCTGTAAATTGTGCAAACCATCTCCTAATTGGTTAGGAAACTATTCTCCAGTTCAGAAAATAAGAGAGAGCGGATTATGGTTGGTGCAACATCTAAAAGCAGATCCCGTAAACGAAAAGGATAAAGAAATAATTTTGAAGGCGGTGGAAGAAACAAGAAAGTGGTTAAAACTTTGATGGTTTGATGTTTAGCGTGATGAAATTGGCCAAGCAATCTTCTTTTTATGTAAAGATGCCTTAGAAATGTAGTTCCATATTCATCCAAAGAGTTTAACGTCAAAAAGGAAATGTGTCCGAAAATTTATTGTTGAAATGGTTACGTTTAAAATGTGTATGAGGAATGATTATGGGTGCCTATGAAAGTTTGCGGGAACTAATTTGCGAAATTGAAAAATGTTTGGAATGTTATGGTGAGTTTAAGGGTTATCCTGAAGAGGATAGGGTTAGGATAAGGCGCTGGTGTAAGAGGGATCCCTGGTTTTCCCTCCGTATGGAAAAGTTAAAGGCTTTTTCGGAACAGGCGAGGTTTTCTTGATATGTGGAAGACCCTCAACGGGAACGTTTCCAGACAAAGCGGTTAAATTATTCTATGGATGTTTAGAGGATTATGGGCTTGAAGATGCACACATAACAGACCTTATTAAGTGCAGTCAAAAGTTAATGAAAGCGGAAAAGAGGTTGACAAAAAAATACGCAGACAAATGTTTCAAGCACCTTATCAGAGAAATCGAAATTTTAAAACCAAAAACAATAGTGGCGGTGGGGCGAAAAGTCCATTCATATTTAAAAAACAATCTTCCACCACAGTATAGAAACCGGTTGTGTGAGCATAATATTACACATTACTCTTATGCAAGTAGATATAAAAAGGAAGACAAGCTCAAGCAGGATGTTGAAACGGTGAAAAGGACATGTGTAAAGAATAAAAAGGCTAGTTAGGTCGAAGTTCGGGGCTCAGCCAGTTCAATACGGAACCAAACAAAAACGATATCTTCTTAATTCACAGCCAACGACATTTCTACTAGTCATCGTTAAAAAGCATTTTTCCCATAATTAAAAATCGTTTAAAATCTCTGAAAATTCAGCCGGATTTCCTTTTTCCGCGATAATTTATCATTAGTTTTTTGTCGGGGTAAATGTCTAAGCAAAACAGCGTAATATCTCTAGTTTTTAAGATATTTTTCAAGTCTATTCAGGCTTTCATCCCTTATTCGTCGTTTATCCCAGTTTAACCATAAAACGCATCCTCTTTTAAGTCTACCTTCTTAATTTTCTTATGCCCTAGAGAACTGCGGCCGGACTTTTCCTTTCTGGTTTATATGCCCCCTATACGTTAATAAAAAGAAGCTTAACACTTCAAAAGGAAGAAAACAATAAAAAAGTATAGGAATAAAGATAAAGCGTTGAATTAAGGAGGATTTTGTCTGCAGAAAACTAAAAGGTGTCCGAAATTTTCCCATACTAAATTGACTCCGACATCTATCCTGTGCGTCTTAATAAAAGGCTTGGAGACAGCATAATGCCATTACAAGAAATTTTTACTGACATTTAAAAACCGGAAACTGCAGAATAGTAAGTGTAGGAGGCGGAAGGAAAATGCCTAAACCTGGAATGGCGGGCATATGCCTAAAAAAGGAAGTTGCTGAACTGCTGAGGGCCAAGGCAAAGGAAGCCAAAATGGGAATAAACGACTTTTTAAAGGCTGTTTTGGCAAAAACGCCTTTAAATGGACCTCCCGAGCCGGAGACGCGGGTTCAAATCCCGGCGGCCGCACCATTGTTTTGACAAAACATCGGCGCTTGTTATTTTCTCTTCCTGAACAGCTTAACACCTTCAACTTCGCATACAATGCTCAAATCCGGCCTCTATCAGCTCAGCCCGCTTGCTCAACAGTTCTCGTAGCCTTGCAAAATGTATTCATCGCCGTTTTCAGCGTGGATTAGCTGTGTATATAAGCGTGTTCTGATGTTTCTGTCCGAGCAGTTGCATGACGTAAAGTATATCTTTTGTCTTATGATATTCCATTGTTGCACTTCCAATGGCGAATTGTTATGAAAACTTATTCTCAGAAGCCTTGGGTTGCCAAGGTCAAAGGCTATCCTTTCTGTCAAGGTGTTTAAACATTTTGTCTAAGCAGCAAAAGAGAGAAATTTTGGGAATAAGTGAAGTCACATGGAAGTTTCAAATAACCATACCTAAAAGAGTTAGAGATAAATTCAGCCTTACTCATTCCCAAATGTTTGTTGGTGAGTCAGGTAGAAAAAAGCTTAAAATTTTCTCAAAGCTATCCTTGAGAAGCTTCCATCCTTCAGAAACATTATACTTTAAATCCTTTAATATTTTTTAAGTTCTGTAGGTTGTTCTGGGGGCGAAATTTGGTGACTTCACGCATAAAACGTCAGCCCATTTGAGTTTACTGAGTAAAAGGCGTTTCCAAAAATCTTCATTAAATGCTTCCGTCTCTCCTAAAGCCTTTGCTGAAATTTTTCCTCCGAGCCCTTCTTGAGCCTCTGCAAGTATGCCTTCCCAGCCTAAGGGAAACTCTAATTAATATCTGCCTTGAATACGCTTTGAATTATAAAAGTCATAAAATGTACTTTTTTCTTCCTCATCCATTACAAAGACCTATTCGGATAGAACTTGTTTGATATAATAGTGAAATGCTGAGTGGTATGCTTGATTTGGGACGTGGTTAGTTGGGTGCAGTTAAGGAAAAATTTATATTGTAATGCTGTTTCTCATTGTGACGCGTTAGGGGGTTATTGGTTTGTCATCATCCGCATCAGCTGGAGTCCCGGTTCTCATATTAAAGGAAGGCTCAACCCGCTCGAGGGGTAGGGAAGCCCAACACACAAACATTATGGCTGCCCGCATTATAGCCGAAACAGTGAAAAGCTCTCTCGGCCCAAAGGGCATGGACAAGATGCTTGTGGACAGTTTCGGCGACGTGACAATAACTAGCGATGGCCGCACAATTTTGGATGAGATGGATGTTCAGCATCCAGCTGCCAAAATGATGGTTGAAGTGGCAAAAACACAGGACAATGAGGCTGGAGACGGCACAACAACAGCCGTTATCTTAGCTGGGGAATTGCTTGCGAAGGCTGAAGAGCTTATAGGAAAGAACATTCATCCAACAATAATAATTGATGGTTATAAGAAAGCCATGGAAAAATCCCTTGAAATTTTGGAGAAAATAGCCATACCAGTGGACCTAAACTCTCAGGAGTATTTGAGAAAAGCCGCCATGACTTCTATGGCAAGCAAGCTTGTCGCCGAGCATAGGGAATACCTCGCCGACTTGGCCGTTGGGGCAATTCTGCAAGTGGCGGAAAAAGAAGACGGCAAATACAAAGTGGACGTAGACGACGTAAAGGTTGAGAAGAAGCCAGGCGAATCCGTTAGGGACACGATGCTCATAAACGGCATAGTCCTAGACAAGGAAGTCGTCCATTCAGGCATGCCCAAACGCGTGGAAAACGCAAAAATCGCCTTGCTGGACTGCCCATTGGAGATTGAGAAGACGGAGTTCGACGCAAAAATAAATATTGAAAGCCCAGAGCAGATGGATGCCTTCTTAAGGCAAGAGGAAGCCATGCTAAAGGACATGGTGGAAAAGCTTGCTGCAGTAGGTGCAAATGTTGTGCTCTGCCAGAAGGGCATTGACGACATGGCACAGCACTTCTTGGCGAGAAAGGGCATTTTGGCGGTGAGGCGCATCAAGAAGTCGGATATGGAGAAGCTGGCAAAAGCTACTGGAGGCAAAATAATAACCAATTTAGACGACATGAGCCCCGCAGACCTGGGCTATGCAAGCCTTGTAGAGGAGCGGAAAATCGGCGACGACAAAATGACCTTTGTTGAAGGATGCAAACACCCAAGGGCTGTCACCATCCTTATAAGGGGAGCGACGGAGCGTGTAGTGGAGGAGGCTGAACGCTCAGTGCATGACGCCCTATGCGTTGTCCGCGACATAGTCGAAGAGCCAAAAATCTTAGCTGGAGGAGGTGCCCCAGAACTAGAAATAGCCAGAGCCTTAAAGAAGTACGCTGAAACCCTTCCCGGAAGAGAACAACTAGCCGTTAAAAGTTTTGCAGAAGCCTTAGAAGCTATCCCGGCGACGCTGACTGAAAATGCTGGCTTAGACCCAATAGACATACTCTCAGAGCTGAGGGCAAAACACGAGAAGGGTGAAACATGGGCTGGAATCGAGGTACACTCCGGAAAAGTTCAGGACATGCGGGAAGCCGGGGTCTTTGAACCTATATCCGTCAAGAAGCAGGTGGTTAAGTCTGCAACTGAAGCAGCATCAATGATTCTGAAAATTGACGACGTTATAGCCGCTGGAAAGGCTAAAACTCCCCCGATGCCGCCTAAGGGTCCATCCGAAGGCGAATATTAGGCGCTGGGGAGTTAGAACACGTCTGGAAAAGAGAAGAAAATCTTGATTGGTCCTCCAAGGCTTACGCGCTTCGAGAAAGCTAGAGTGGTTGGCGCAAGAGCCCTTCAAATATCCATGGGTGCCCCAATCCTTGTTGATGTCCCAGAAGGCTATTCAAGCCCAATAGACATAGCCCTAAAAGAGTTGGAGGCTGGCATACTGCCGATAACAATTAGGCGGACTCTTCCAGACGGCACTTATCAGGATATCCCGCTCAAGTGGCTTCTTGAGGGAGAAAGGGAGTAGACAATCTCTTTTAATATTTTTTTGTTTTTGCAAGCTCCTTTGCCGTTTCAAGGGTTTTCCTTATCCTTGTCCAGTGGGCCCCCTGCCAGTAGATTTGCCCGCATTTTGGACATTGCCAGAACTCGTTGTAGTAGGCGTATGTTGTTTCTTCAACCTTGTCTTTAACGTTTTCTTTTGATGTTGGCTTTACTTGGGTGTTGCATTTTGGACAGCGGGAGGCAGCCATGTTTATGTCTAGGCTTATGCCGAATTTATTGGCTAGTTGCGCCAGCTTTTCAGCTTCTGTTTTGCCGTCCACATAGAAGGCTTGCACGCCCTTTGCCGTGGCTTGTTGGTACAGCTCTAAATCCCTTGTCAGGAGTATACGTTTCTCCCTTTTTGCTATGGCAATCAGTTGCGCGTCATCCAGCTTGTTCGAGTATTTCACGTTGTATCCCAGCATCCTAAGCCAACGGGTGAGTTTTCCAAGCATGCCATCAACAATGAATTTCAAGGTTCGTTTACGCTCCCGGTTTTTGCTTGAGCTTTGATTATTTTTCCGCATCCGGGTTTAGCCACTATTTCGCCTTCATCCATAACTAGTTTTCCACCTACAAAAGTTTTGACAACCATGCCCTTGACGCTTTTACCGTCGAAGGGTGAAAACTTCGCCTTAGAATGAAAACGAGAAGCATCGATTCGGAACTCCCTTTCCAAATCAACAGCCACCAAGTCGGCTCTAAAACCCTCCTTTAAGCTCCCAAAGCCCTTTAACCCAAAGATTCTCGATGGATCCTCCCCCATGAGCCTAACAATTTCGGCTATGCTAAGCCTTCCAGCATTCACCTCTGAAAGCAGTAATGGGAGGGTTGTTTCAAGTCCAGGGATGCCAACATTAACATTCCAAACGCTGTCGGCACTTTTCTCTGCCAGAGTGTGGGGTGCATGGTCTGAGCCAACAACGTCAACCCAACCGTTTTTTAAGCCTTCCCATAGGGCTTTGGTGTGGTTTTCGCTTCGAAGCGGAGGCATTGTTAGGGCTAATGCTCCCACACGCTTCAAATCTTCACGGGACAAGAGCAAGTGGTGCGGCGTAACCTCGCATGTTACTGGTAACCCAGCCTTTTTCGCTTCAACCAGTAGGTTTAGGCTTTGCTTTGTGCTTATGTGGCAGAAGTGCACCCGCGCCCTTGCCTCTCCAGCTATCTTTAGCACACGTTTAACTGCTTCAGCCTCAACCCTTTCAGAATGCGCCTCAAGAAAAGCCTCGACATCACTTTTGCCTTCCCGCCTAAGCCTTTCTTCAACACTTTTAATTATGCCCTTGTCTTCGGCATGTATAGCAATCGGAATTCTTGAAGCCACTTTTTTGAAGGCTTTCGCAAGCGCATTGTCATCTTCTATGTTTAGTCCTCCCACTTGCTCACTTAGGAAAAGCTTGAAAGCCACTGCGCCGGCGCCAATTATCTCGTCTATTTCATGTAGGCTTTTCGGGAACTCAGAGTAGAAGCCCACATTAACCAAAATCTTTTCCTCGGCTTTTTCCATCCTATTCTTCAGTGTTTCAGCGCTCATAGTGACTGGGCTGTTGTTAGGCATGTCCAAGACTGTCGTGAAACCGCCAGCCGCGGCGGCTGCCGTGCCGCTGTGGAAGTCTTCTTTGTAGGCTTTGCCCTCATCCCTCAGATGCACATGAACGTCAATCAAGCCTGGCAGAACAAGAAGCCCCTTAAGGCTGATTTCGGCTTCAGCCTTAGGCATCTGCTGTTCTTTTCCGATTTTCATTATTTTGCCATTTTTGATGGCTAGGCAGCACTCTGTAACTGTACCGTTCACGTAGGCTTTTAGGTCTTTTAATACAAGTTCAGCTTTCAACTTTCCACTCTTGGCTGGAAAATAAATGCGGGAAGCTAAATAAATTTAGCCGAAAACTTCTCAACGAAGCTTTTTTCGGTTACCGCTGCAACAACACCTTTAACCTTCTCAAAAAGCGCCTCGCTTACAATACCTTTTTCTAGAGCTTTTTCAAGCTTTTCCATATCCACAACCTTTGTATCGCCGTTTGAGCGGATGCAAACGTCCACTTCCAAGTCTACATAGCGCACCGCGTTTGGGTAGACCTCCACCGGCGTGTTGATGTTTATGTAGGCGCCTTTCCAACGTCCATTCTTCGAGAAGTAGTTGGTTATTATGTACCATTCGCCAAGCTTTGTTTGGCTTACTGCCTTATCGTCAGCCTCTTTGGCAACGCCTAAACCGTCGTAAAAGCCGTCTGCTTTAATGGTTCTGATGTATTTTAGCTCTTGGCTGTTTATGGTATCTATTTTTGCTTGTCCAAGATGAAAGACTGCGCCGCTGAATTTAACATGCTCTACATCAACCGTTGAGCCTTCCTCTGGGAATTCTGTCCGAACATGCTCTTTTAGAAGTTTTTCAACCTCGCTTTTGTTTTGTCCCTTTTCTAGGAGTTTTTCAGCCATTTCTAGGGCTGCTGAAACCTTGCCACCACAGCTTTTGTAGAAGTGGTGTCCATCAATGGTTGGCGAAACAGAGGCTCTCAACGTGTCCAATTTTGCTTTTGAAAGGCTTGGAAACTCAACATCCATAAAATGTAAGCCTTCAACAATTAGGGCTGGTGCTTCAACTGAAGATGCTGATCTTTCTAAGGCTTTAGCTTTCTCGCAAAGTTTCGCCACTTCATCTTCTAAAAATGTTTTTGATGATTGGGCGGCTGGTTCCCGCCAAATTATTCCCCAACCTTCAGGTGCTAGCTTTTTTCCGAGCGCGTAAAGCTCAGCCCTTTTGTTTATATCCCTTATTTTTAGGCTTACACCGCCGTTGCTTTTCTGCGTTAGTATAGCGTAGTTTCCAACAATCTTTAGTTGGGTTGTTAAAAATGGAGTTTTTCTTCCGATGTGTTTTCTTGCAACTTGGACTATTACGGTGTTTTGATTTTGGCTTTCTCTTGGGGCTTCATTTCTTGGGAGAACGCCAACAACGTCTTCGCTTATTTTGACTTGAAATGTGCCGTTGCTTTCGCCTATAATTATGCCTTTGTATATGCCATCCACACTTATGTTCCATTTTCTTGTTATAACATCTTCAAATGTGGAGTGTAATATTTTTTGGAGGGTTTTTGTGGCTTCTGGCGTGCCTAGCGCCACCACTCCTTGAAGGTCGTGTCTATCCTTTATTTTTAGATCTGGGGGCTCGTTGTTGTCCGGTATGCCAAACCGCACCTTTATGGTCTGGGATGGCTGGACTATTTGGAAGCCGTTTTCCAATAACAGCTTTGTTAGGGCTGTTGTGTATATTCCCCTAACCTTGGCTCTCAAGGCTAGCCGACCTTCTCAACCTTGTAAAGCCCATTAACACGCTTAACATTGAATTTTACGCCTAAGAGGGTTTCAGCCAGCCAAATGTTCGTCTCCAAATGATCTGAAAGCGCTCTTGCTAAGTAGGCTGACCTGTCCTTGGCTAATGCCACGTATGGAATAAGCATGTCAGCCAAATGCACATCAACAGTAGCTTTAGAAGAAATTTCGGCGTGAAGTTTTTCAGCGGCTTCAACCCCAACAGTCTCACTTGTTTTTCCAAGCTCCCCGATGGAGTCTGCGCCAACCACTACGCCCTTGTCAGTTTCAGTCCAAAGAACTAGGGAGCTCCCCTTTTGAAGTGAATTAGACCTGTCATTGACAATTTGAATTTCAGCCTTCAACCCAAAGCGTTCAAGGTATTTGTTTGCGGCTATTGCTTGGCGTTCAGCCACCCGCCTATCTGCCAAAAAAGTGCAGACGGAAACGCCCTTAACGTTTTTTATGTTGCCGAAATCTTCTAGACATAGGGGTGTAAGCTCCTTGCAAGGCTCAACCGTTAGGGTTGCCTCCCCCATGCCCTTCGGGTAATAGCCATACTTGTGGACGGTTATTTCAGCGTTTATGCCCATCCGCTTCAAAACTGGCAGAAAAACAAACCGCAAATAGTTTATCGTTGGTGAGTGGGAAACATCTGTTCCACCCTTTAAGATGTGAAGGCGGACACTGCTTTTTGCGAAAATGCAGATGGGCAGAACGGTCATAATTAGCATGGGTATGCTCCCAGCAGTGCCGATCTCAGCCTCAAAAATACCGCCTTTAACTTCATTTGGCGTGAACCAGAGTTCCCGAGAGTTTAAAACAGCTCCTCTAACTTCGGCATCGCAAAGTTTAGCCGCTGTTAAAACAGCCTCTAAATGTTGTGGTCTCAAGCCGGGCTGTGGTCTGTTTTGGCGTATGTTGTATATGTGGAGGGGCTGTCCAAGAATGGAAGCTAGGGCTACCGAAAGCCTTAGTATTGTTCCGCTTCCGCTTTTTTGGCTTCCATCAATCTCAATCAACCGTGGACCAGCCCCTTTCCCTGACGCTGCCGCGGGCTTTCACAGACAATAATTAAATACAGCTATATGGGTATTAAGCATTTGAAGAGCGTGAACCAAACCATGAGCACTGAGAAGGAGCACATCCAAAAACTCGCAGAAAAAGTAGACGAACTTCTCGTGGTTTTAAACAACATAGCAGAAGACCTACGAATAGTTTCAGCATCGCTAAGGTCCATAGCCGTTTCACAACTTGCCCAACCAACGCCAGCACCGGCAACGCCAGCTCCAGAAAAGCCTGAAGCAGAAAAACCCCTAGATATCGATGACGTTAAAATGATGTTCCCGGAAGATCTGGAAGGGCTCTTAAACTTCGAGGACAAAGGCGAATACATCAAAATCACACCCCGCCAGTACCTAGGCGCCGAAAACTTTGCAAAAATAGCCCAAATAGCCAGAGGAGCCGGAGGAGACTACATAAGCGCCGGAAAGGAAAGCCACTTCCGCATACCAAAAAAGAGATCTGGCTAATATCTTATTTCGAAGTCTTGAAACTCGCCAGTATAATTCTCCCACAGCACATCCACTTTCGTGACTTTTGCACCGGGCGGCCCACGCCTACAAAAATCTATAAGCTCTTTTACAGCCTCTTCTTCACCTTCAAAGATAGCCTCAACCCTGCCGTCTGGAAGGTTTCGAACCCAACCCTTAACACCTCGCAGCCTAGCCTCCCTTTTAGTTTCATATCTAAAAAACACTCCTTGAACACGCCCGCTTACAAAAATGTGCGCCCTAACTTTCATAGTGCCTTATCCACCATTTCGCAAAATTTTACAATATCTTAACCGTTTTATGACTTTCACTTTAACTTAACTCTCTCTGCGAGGTGGTTTTGTCGTTGCACCGCTTGCTTTTAAAAGAGTGAACGCCAACCGCTTTTTGGAGGCTTAACCTTTGCTGGAAGACAGTTGTGGAAGATTATTGGTTTACATTTCAAGCATGAGCAAACGCAAGGAAAGGCTAAAGACTGTGAGCACAGCTGTTGAGAAGACTGCCAGAATGTTGAATTTGGATGTTGAGGTTATCGCCTTAAAGAACGTAAACGTTCCAATTTATGTCTATTATAAAGATGGCGAAAGCGAGCCTGTTCCAATTTACTGCGACAGAGAAAGAGAGGATAGCACAGAAAAAGTTTGCACAGCATTGAGGAGCATGATGTTTGTTTTATCCTTTCATCCAAAATATTCGGCTTTAAGAAAAATTAGAAAGGAGATTATCCGCTTTTCCTAAACTTTATTGACTGATTTTCAAGGGTTATCTCATAAATCTGGTTAACATCGAAGTCTATGCCTAAACTCTCATATTCCTGCTCTGTTAGGAAAAGGATTATTTTTGGGATTGCGAACTGCACTCGTCCCGGAAAGATTGGCAGTTGCTGTTGAAGAGCTTGCAGTACATCCTGCACGACTTTCGCCTCCTCGGTTTGAGGTCTAATGGCAAACTGTGGTACTGGGCGTTCTTCAACAAGCTCTATGCGTTTCCCAAGGTTTCCATCAATGTCGCGAATAGACTCAATCTTGTTTACTCTAACGCGAAACATACCCATCCACCCTAGAAAAGAAGGGCACGGCTATTTAGGGTTTTAGAGCAGTTTATATTTGTTGAATACGTTTTTGAAGTACGATTTCAGTTGTGGAATAAAATCAAGAGGGAATTTGCTTTCATACGGGGAAATTTTCTAGTGCTTCTTCTAAGCTACCTTCTATTCAATTTTGGTTATGCCATGACAACACCATTTGAATCGCCGTTCATAGAAAGCCTTGGAGCTACGCCTGCTGTAATAGGTGTTATCGGCGCCGTAGGCTCTATCATCTTATTCCTTGTCCGAATTCCAGGAAGTTATATGGCGGACAAACATGGAAGAAGACAAATAATTGTGACGATGACTTACGGTGTTGTCTTAGCAAATATCTTTTTCATTTTAGCTTATAACTGGATTTTTTACGCTCTAGGGGTGGTCATCACAAACGTGTGTCTAATTTATCAGTCAGCCCTTGAAGCAATTGAGGCGGACTCGCTTCCACCTGAAAAGCGTGGTTTCGGGTACGCCGCCTTTAGAGTTTTGCCATTTCTGCCTTCAATATTTTCACCGTTAATTGCCGGAGCCATAATAAGTCGATTCTCCATAGACCCCGGAATGCGCATAATTTACGCTATCGTGCTCACTGTTGGTCTAGTTGCTGCTCTATTGCGTCATGCCTTTCTTAAAGAAACATTAAAAGAGCCAAAAGCCATCAGTGTGAAAGAGCTTAAGTTGGCGCTTAAGGACTCTGTTAGAGAAATTTTCGCTTCATGGGCGCTCATGCCTAGAAGTTTAGTTTTTCTCTTATTGTCAACTTTGATTGTGGCGTTCACGGACCCCTTCTTTTATCGTTTTGGCTCCCTTTATGTTTTGCAGGTCGTTGGGCTAAGTGAGATGGAGTGGAGTGCGGTAAACGCAATAAACCTAATGATAATGCTCACGGTTGGACTTTTCTTCGGCAAGGCCATAGATGTTTTTGGAAGAAAGAAGGCCCTAATATTAGCCCACCTAATCTTCACGCCAACAACGGTTTTCTTCATCCTCTCTAAAAGTTTTTTTATGCTTGGCATAGTTTACGCGTTCTTCGCCATAGCCTCTGTTCTTTTTGGTCCGGCAACAGCAGCATTACAAGCAGATATAGTTCCAAAAAAGATGAGAGGAAGAATAATGGGAAGTACAGGCGCCCTTTTTATCCTTGCCACTGCTTTTGGCTCTTTTGTAGGAGGAATACTATACGAAAAAATAGGTCCCACAGCTCCCTTTCTATTATGCGTCCCGTTAGATGTGGCTGCCCTACTTATAGTCTTATTCAAGGTTAAGGAACCGGATAAAAAGGAGGCTTGAACGCTTACTCCATCTCAATGGTGGCGGGCGGTTTAGGCGTAACGTCGTAGTAAACCGCCGAAATATCGGGGCACGTTTCAATAATTTTATCTGCCGCCCTCTCTAAAGTTTTCCATGGTATCTCGGAGACCTGCGCTGTGAGGAAGTCCTTCGTTTGCACGGCCCTTATGCTTATGACGTAAGGCTTTTTCTCGGGCATTTCCTCGACAGCGTAGAGCACTCTCGTTATTGTTGGATTTTCGCTGGTTATCTTTGCTTGCAAAGCGACAAGCTTTGGTATATCCGTTTGGTAAGTTTTGCTCTCTGCTGTCTCAACCTTTATGCCGACAATTTTTCCATAGCGCCTCCCCCCGCCTTTCACACCAGTGGCTTTGTCCCTGAAAATCTTAACGTAAACATTCCGGGATGGCACGTTTAAGAGGCGCGCAGCTGTTTCTTGCACATGTGACGCCGACGGCTCTGCTGGCGCCTCCTCATCATCTATTATTGCAGCGAAGTATTGGCTTGGCTTATGCTCAGCTAAGGCGCCCTCAACTATTGTCGTTGCCTTTTTCAGCGCCTCCAACTTCTCTGGACGGATTTCTCCCACAACCCGTACCGACAAGCCTGGACCCGGAAAAGGTTGCCTTTCGGAAACTTCTGGTGGTAAACCAAGATGTCTGGCGACCATCCGCACTTGCTCCTTATAAAGCATCAACAGTGGTTCTACGACTTTGAAACCGAATTTTTCCATGGGATTTATGCCTATCTGTTCCAAAACGTTATGCTGGGTTTTTACGCCGCCAACGGTTTCTACAACATCAGCACGGATTGTTCCTTGCACTAGAAAGCGGCAATTTTCCTTTTTAGCTATCTCACTTAAGACTGTGTAAAAGGTTTCCCGAAACTTCTTCCGCTTTTCCTCAGCATCGCGTAAGCCTTTCATGGCGTTTAAGAAGCGTTCCTGAACATCAACTATTTTAACTGGCACTTTAAAAGGTTCTTTTGAAAGGATTTCAGCAACCCTTTCCGGTTCACCCTCCCGCATGAAGGCATCGTCCAAAATCACACAGACAAGGTTTTCGCCGACAGCCTTTCGGGTTAAAACAGCGCATGTTGTGCTGTCCACCCCGCCAGAAACAGCCACCAAAGCCCTTTCGCCGCCTATAGCCTTCCTTACCTCCATGATTTGTGCTTCAACAAATTTTTCGGGATTAAAGCTCTCCATGTTTCGAGCTCCTTCGCCTTTTAGGTGATTAACTGATTTACTATTTCGCGGTTTATGTATTTACCGCCTCTCGGCACTTTTAGCACACCTAAAAGCTTCTTAAAAACCTCGAAAGACACGGGATTTTCAAGTTCACGGAAGTTTGTAAACCTTATGAATGTGGCTTTCTTTCGCCCTTCAAGAAAGGCTAAATATTCCTTGAAAGAGCTTAGGCAAGTTTCACCCCCATACTTTTCCCAAAGTTCCTTAAAGTCGCCTGCAACTCGCTCCAAGAAGTCGGCGATACCCTTAATCTGCATGGATGGACGCTTAACATAAAACAACAATTTTTCAGCCCTTTTTGGTCCAACAAGGTTTCTCCTAACGAAAGCGTGGGTTTTCTTGCCGCTTTTACACCTTTCACAAAGTCTACCCCACCATTTCTCGTCGGAAAGCAAAATGAACCCGTACTGCTCGTCTGTCAAACTGCAAACACCTGCACAAACTACGGTTATTTAGGTTTCAAAAATAATATTTTTGGTTAATCCACGCCTACCCCTGAACAAAATTTCACTTTTAAACATTAAAAGCCGCAAAGAAAGTAGCCAAGTTTGAGATAGACTTTTAAAAACAGCATTTCCCGTAGGCTTGAAAACGTGTGAAAAAGCCCTTTCCTCGGCTGTTAAAGTTTTTTAACAATCCTGCATCATTGTCTCCTGCAAATGGGGGAGATTCCTCTGAAGCCAGAAGATGCAAAAGCTCTCACCACAGCGTTAAACGAGTTAAATGATAGTTATGCGGACTTTCTCCAGTCCCTAAGCTGCACCGTGAGGGAGGTGAAGGCTTCCAAAAAGCTTTGGAAAAACGGCAACAAGCCATGGCTTTTTAAGCTGGGCTTAGCCTTAATAGTTTTTCCAGAACCCGTCCTAAGCGATGTTTTAGGAAGCCTCCTAATAGCCGCTGGAACCGTCCAAGAGGGAATCCGCCGCAGAGCCATATATGTAGAAGACATACCCAAAACATTTCAAAGTGTAATGAGGGAGCTTAGGGCTTCGGAGGATCGCATAATTGGTAGGCTTGTTTAAATCTTATATTTAGAGCATGTTATAAACATAACATGTTTGAGGTGGAGAAGCGTGAAACTCGTAACTGTGCTGTTACCTGAAGCCTATTTGGAGGGGCTGGACGAGCTTGTAAGGGCGAACATGTACCCAAGTAGAAGTGCAGCTATAAGGTCGGCTGTAAGAGACCTTCTCAAAAAGGAGCTTTGGGAAAGGAAGGAGAGATAAAACACAATCCCTTTTCATTTAACGCTTAAAGCGATGTCCCTAATCCTTTTTGCAGTTTCAGCCGGATTTTCAGAAAGGGTTATCGCCCGCCCAACAATAAGGTAAGAGGCACCAGCCTTTAAGGCGGATTCTATTTCCCCTCCTTGAACGCCCACACCCGGCGAATAAATCGGGATTTTCCCAGCCAGAACATTGTACACCTCTTTTATTTTTTCTGGGTATGTGGCGCCAACAACAACGCCATCCGCGCCCCATTCTAGAGCTTTTCGGGCAAAAACGATGTATTGAGGTGTTCTGTGCCCGCTTTTTGCGTCCACCACTATCTGGCCGTAGCCCTCACCAGCACCTTTATGGCTCATGTAGGCGAGGAGAATAACACCTTTATTCCGATTTTTCGCAGCTTCGAAGACCGGTTTTAGGCCTTCTTCCCATCCGACAAAGGGATTAGCTATTAGAGCGTCAAAACCTGCCTCATAGTAGTACTCAGCTATTACGTGGTTCGTTGAGCCTATGTCGTTTACCTTGCAATCCATTATCGTGGGAAGCTCTTTCTCATGCGCTTTTTCCAAGAGTTTTTGGACGCCGTTGAAGATTCCCAGCGGAAGAATCAAGTGGTGGTTAAACTTTACAGCGCAGACATAGGGATTGACAATGTCAATTATGTTCTCCGCCCTTTTATAGAGAGTTTGACGGTTTTCTGGCTTTTCGTAGGGGAAGTCTAAAGCCAAAACAATGTTTGACTCTCTTTCTTCAGCGGCTTCAGCTACTCTTTCTCGGAAGGACAAGCCTAAAGCACCCAGAACCTACTTTGGGGTTGAGCTAAAAACCTTTATCGTTCCAATTTCTCCGCCGCAACACATCCCTATGTATTCTAACGCCAACTCCACAGCTCCTTCAAGTTGCTGGTGGGTTATTCCCGGCGCCCCATATGCCACTATAAGTATGTTTTTTGTTTTAAGCGTGATTTTTGTTTGGTCTGCGTCCCGATGGGGGTATATACACAAAACCCTTTTGGTGTCAGCTAAAACAAGCATGTTGCTTGCTAATGCCACCGGCTTTTGCATTCCAATACCGATGAACGTTTCGCCGTTTTCCGCAAACCGCACGTTGAAGGGCGGATGGAGCGTGTCTCTGTCGAAGCCGCTTATGGGAATTATAGTTTTCATTGAGGCCAAATTGTAAGCGTCCACAGCCGTTGAAATGGTCGGAAGCTCATCGCCGCGCAAGACACGCCTCAAAAGAGCTTCGCCCGACGGCCTTGTTTTAGTTGGGTCTATGTTGAGCTTCCAGTAAAAGTCTCTGTAGGCCCTCACAGTTGGGTTTTCCCTAAGCTCTTCAACATTATGTTGAGCCCTGACCTCGGTGAATAAGGCTTTTTTAAGCTCTTTAACTTTTTGGTTTTCCTTCTCCACCACAACATTGTTTATTGTCCCTATGCTTATGGCTAGTTGTGGAAATTTTGAGGAAACTTCGGCGCACCAGTGAACAGTGACAGACTGCATCTTGCTCAGCCCATACTTTATTGATAAGGTTAAATATTTTAAATAGTTAGCAGTCTCTCCTTTGAAAGCTGGCTGACAGAATGATTGGCGAATTGACCGCCCTTGGAGCGGCATTGTGCTGGACTTTCTCAGCCATGCTCTATAAAAAGGCTTTAACTGAGACCAAGCCGATTTCAGCGAATGTTGTGCGGTGCGCTGGAACAAGCCTTGTTCTTGTTTTGCTTTTTGCTTTGCTTAGGAGAATTCACACCTTTGCAAGTTTGCCAGCTCACGTCATTCTATTAGCTTCTATTAGTGGTTTAATTGGGTTGGGGTTAGGCGACACCCTTTACATGAACAGCCTTGAAATCCTAGGGGTTGCGCGGGCTGTTCCAATAACGTGTACGTATCCCCTCTTCAGCCTTGTTTGGGCTTACCTTTTCGCCGGTGAAACCATTACGTTGCCACTTGTTGTTGGCGCGGCAGCCATTGTTTTTGGAATTTGGCTTTTAGCTGGCAATGAAAAACAGAATAAAAAAGACGGGAACAGACGGCAGATAAAAATTCGCAGTAAAGGCCTTGTCTTTGCCTTGGCGACGGCTATGGCATGGTCTGTGAGTATTTCAATGATTAATTTGGCTGTTAAAGCAACCGTTGGTTTGGAACAAGCCTACGCCATAAACACCCTCAGACTCGTGGCAGTAGCAGTTTTTCTGTTGGCTTTGGTTCCCTTTGGCGGTGTAAAACGTCATGTTAAAAGTATAAGGTTGAAGACTGCGGCTATACTTTGGGCTGGAGGCTTAATAGCCATAGGGCTGGGATGGTTCCTTCTAACAACAAGCTTCATCTATATCCCAGAATCACAGGCCGTGCCAATATCTTCGACGACACCTTTGTTTTCAGCTTTATCTGGCGTGATTTTTCTGCGTGAAAAGGTTACTATCAAGATTGTTATAGGTTCCATAATGGTGGTGACTGGAATCTTCCTCATCTTCATGGAATAGCCCCGGTTTTTAATAAGTTTGTTGAAAAGGTTTATATGGTTGAACCTTTAATCGTCGGTGTGGGTCGTGGAGACCCAGCTTAGTGACATTGGAAAAATTTCTGAAAAGCAAAGCGTAAAACCCCTTTCCATTCTAAAGGAAACGATGAACCGCCACAAACTGCTTTCAAAGCCGGAATTATTGACTGTTGTTAAAATTGAAGCAAGCCTGCTAAAGGGTGCTAGGCGATACTTTGAAGAACATGGCTTTGTCGAAGTTGTTGTACCGCACCTAACAAGGGCGACTGGCGCATGCGAAAACATTGCCACAATGTTTGAGGTGGACTATTTTGGCAGAAGGCATTACCTAAGCCAAACAGCCCAACTCTACCTAGAGGTTTTAACGCCTTTCCTCGGCAAGGTTTGGTGCATTGGGCCAAGCTTTAGGGCTGAGCCATCTGTGGATGAGCGCCACTTGACAGAGTTCACCCTCATAGAGTTAGAGTTCGCCGGAGACTTTAGGCAGCTTCTGGAGCACATTGAAGGCGTAATATGCTCAATGATTGGCTGCGTTCTTGCTGAACGCAAAAAAGAACTAGAACTTCTGGGCGTAGACGTGGACCGTTTAAAACGAGTTAGGAAGCCTTTCGAGAAGATAACTTACACAGAAGCCATTGGACTGTTAGCAGACTACGGTGTCAAATGGGGCGACGACTTGAAAAGCATACATGAAAAAACGCTAGTTCAAATGGTTGGCAATAAGCCGCTGTTTGTAACTCACTTTCCCAAGGCCATAAAATTCTTCAACATGCGGGAAAACGACGAAAACCCAAACATTGTTAATAGTGCAGATTTGCTGCTACCTGTAAGCGGGGAAGCTGTTGGCGCGGCTGAACGGGAATATCGCTACGAGAAGCTTTACCAGAGACTTGTGAACTCAACAATGTTTAAGCAGCTTATCGAAAAGGGCGGAAGCATTGAAGACTTCGACTGGTACTTAGATTTCTACAAGGAGCACCGCGTTTTACATTCCGGTTGCGGCATAGGGCTCAACAGAGTGACACAGTATGTTTTGGAAGTTGACGACATTCGGGCAACTACAGCGTTTCCTCTAAACAGGGAGTCCATCCTTTAAACCATCCCATCATCTTTTCTTTTCTTTGTCGCATGCCTTGAAGCGGTACAGTTTTATATCGGCATGTTTCTAGAGGTGAAACTTGGCGGACTGGAAGGGTAGTACATAAATGTCTGTGTCTCCAAGTGTTCGCGAAGTTCTTGCAAGGCGAATCGCCGGCGAGATTATACTCTCTAACAAGCCGGGAGCAACCATGCGGAAATGGCGGGAACTCTTCGGCGTTTCGCAGACAACACTTTCGGACAAGATGGTGCTTTCGCCATCTGTCATAAGCGACTATGAAAGCGGAAGGCGAAAAAGCCCGGGAACAAAGTTTGTGCGCCGTTTTGTCTGGGCACTATTGAAGATTGATGAGGAGCGGGGGAGCCGCTTCACCCGTGAATTCGCGAAACTCACAAGCTCGCCCAGTATGGCTGTTGTTGATTTGCGCGAGTTCCCCATTCCGGTGCGCGTAGAATATTTGTGCAAAGCCATTAAAGGCGAAGTTGTGGCTTGTTCAAGCCTAAACGTCCGAGATGTTTTAGGCTATACGGTTGTGGACAGCAAAAAGACCATTGAGACACTTTCGGGTTTTGAGTATTCCCAGCTTTTCGGCGCCACAACAGAAAGAGCCCTAATCTTTACAAATATTGGAAATGAGAACTCACCTATGATGCTTATCCGAATGAGCAGCCTAAAACCAAAAGTTGCTGTTTTCCACGGTGTAAAGCCAGACGAATATTCAATTAGGCTGGCGGAGTACGACCGCATACCTCTAATATATTCTGCTCTGCCAACAGTCGAGCAGCTTGTAAAGTCTCTAAGGAGGCTTTACCGCATCGCTTTAAGAAGGAAGCTGGGTAAGGCAGTTCGACCACCCCCAAAAGTAAGCACATAAGCATGTGCAAGGCGGTTTAAGCCTTGATAAAGGTTGGGTGTTGCGGCTTTCCAACAGGCATGAAACGCTACTTCGAAAACTACAGCCTAGTGGAGCTAAACAGCACATTCTACGAATATCCGAAGCTGGAAACAGTTGAGGGGTGGCGAGAAAAAGCACCAGAAAACTTCGAATTCACAGTCAAAGCCCACCAAGACATAAGCCACAAGGCGAAAATGAGGCTGGACGAAACAAGTAGAAAAGCCTTTGAAACCATGAAGCAGATATGCAAAACGTTAAAGGCGGAAATATTGCTCATACAAACGCCAAGCTCTTTCCGACCAGACAAACTTGGCGAAGCAGAAAAATTCTTTAAGATCATTGACCGTGAAGGCTTAACGCTCGTTTGGGAAACACGCGGACCGGAATGGGAGAAACCAGAAGTTTATGAGAAGCTAAGTCAAGTCTTAAGCAGCCTAAACGTGGTACATGTAACAGACCCTTTTAAAGTTTTGCCAGCTTACACTAGCCAAACCGCCTACTTTAGGTTGCACGGTTTAGGCAAAGAATTATACTATTATCAGTACACTGATGAGGAGCTACAGCGGCTCGGCGAAATAGCCAGAAAATTTGAGGCAAAAAGCAAGACTGTCTACGTGTTGTTTAACAACTTGTCAATGTTTGAGGATGGGCTACGCTTTATGCGGTACCTTTCAAGTGGAACATTTCCAAAAATCACGAGCTCTGTGGGCTTGGAATCTGTGAAAAGCGTGATTGAAAAAACCCGATATCCCGTGTCAAAAAGCATGCTGATCAAAAAGGTTGGCTGGAGGCTTGTGGAAATTGAAAAGGGTAAACAGGTTAGGCTTGCAGAACTGTTGGCAGAATTGCCATCAAAAACGTATAAGAACGCGGAAGAGCTGCTAAAGGAGTTGAAAGCTACTAAAAAGCTAGGCTAAACCGCCAAACCCAAATCTAGAATTTTCGCCTTGAGCAGTCTAAAGTCCTCAATGAGCAGTTGCTTGTATTTGGCGCTGTAAAGTCCAGCTGCTGGATGCAATGTTGGAAAAACCACCACAGCCAAGCCTAAAACATTCGCTTGATAAAATTTTCCTCTTGCTTCTGTTATGCCACGGAAAGGTATCCCTGCTTTTGTGAAAATGTAGGCTGTCGAATAGTTTCCAAGAGTGACCACGAGTTTTGGCTTTATAGCCATTATCTGCCGTTCCAAAAATGGTGTGCATGCCTCAATTTCAGCGGGTGCCGGCTCACGGTTTCCAGGCGGGCGGCACTTCAAAACATTCCCAATAAAGACTTGGCTTCGTAAAAGACCAGCCTCAGCCAAAAGCGTGTCTAAAAACTTTCCAGCAGCCCCAACAAAAGGCTCCCCCTTAACATCTTCCCAGTAGCCAGGGGCTTCACCGACAAACATTACTTTTGCGTTTGGGTCTCCCTCGCCCGGAACAGCGTTTTTGCGGTTTCTCCAAAGACCACACTTTTTGCAAGCCCTAACTTCTGAAGCAATAGCATCTAAGACAGCCGCTTTTGATAAGTCCATGCTCTCTAGCCGGTTTTAGTGGTATGCTGGGAAGCACTTATTAGGATTGTCAGAAGAATAATTCAAATGAAGGCGCTAAAATGGGCTATGTTAAGGTCAAGGTTAAGATTCGAAACATCCACAAGCCAGAGCTGGAAGTTGAAAAAGAGCTTCTTGCTGATACGGGCTCAATTTACACGATGATTAGGCGAAGGTTTCTTGAAGAACTCCACATTAAACCGAGGGAAAAACGGAAATTCAAAACGGCTGATGGGAGACTTGTCGAGCGGGAGGTTGGAGCTGCAGAGATAGAGATAAACGGGCAAAGCACATACTCAATCATAGTTTTTGGCGAAGAATCAGATGCAGAGGTGCTGGGCGTAACAACCCTTGAAGAGCTAGGACTGCAAGTTGACCCAGTGACAGGCAAGCTAAAACCACTAGAACTTTTACTCCTATTGCAATCTTTCGAACCAATAAAACATCCTCCACTAGCACGAACTGCATAATAAATATTATTTTTTATAACAACAACGGTATGCTAATTAGGATAAACTGCAAACTAGAAATGCTTATAAGCAAAAGCTTTGATGATGGTTTATAGGACGCTGAAAAGCATGATTGTTCAGTGATTGTAAGTTTTTATGCGTCCTAAAAGTTAGATTTGGGGTTTCTGATGTTAAAGAACTTCAAAATGGAGTTTAGCTTCATATCAGGGAACATTTTAATACTTCTGGTTGTTTGGGCAATTACGGATTTCGCTAATTTTCTTCCAGACACCTATTATTCCCTTTACGTCCAGTCCCTTGGCGCCTCCCCACAAATTATTGGCTCAATTTTATCAACATCATTATTTGTTATGGCTTTTCTTCCCCTTTTGTCCGCCCAATAACCGCCAGCCAGCTGAAGAAAAGCCATAATTGTAGCTACAAGCTCTGCCAGAGCCCTAATATACCTGTTTTCGCTGCCGCCCCAACTTGGCACTTTATCTTTTTAGGTGAAATGCTAATTGGAGTGGCCGCCCTCTCCCATCCAGCGATGTCAGCGCTAGTCGCAGACTCCCTCCCACAAGATAAGAGGGGGCTTGGTTATTCACTTTCCATACTAGCTGGTGTAACCTCCATCCTTTCACCAGTTATTGCAGGAACCCTCTACTTAAAATATGGAGTGGTGGTTGGCATGAGAACAGCCTATCTTATAGTTTCTATCTGCTGGCTTGCTTCCGGTGTAATACTTCTAAAGTTAGAGGAAACCTTGAAGCTTGAAATAGCCGAGGCTTCCTTAACGAAGTTTTGGAAAGAATACCCTAAAGCCTTTAAAGAATGTATGACGGTGTGGAGGTTTGTTCCTAAAACTATGCTTTACCTTTTCCTCATTTTCACTCCCCTTATGTTTTTTGTTCGCATGTGCATGCCCTACTACGTGCTTTACGCAAACCGTTTCTTGAATGTGGATGAGCTTCAATGGGCGATCTTGCAAACTATATACTCCATAACCTTTTACTGCTTATTGATTCCCGTAGGCAAGCTGGTGGATACATTCGGTAGGAAAAAACCGCTTATCCTATCCTCAGTATTAGGAACGATTGGAATAGCATTGTTTCTACACGGGCACCCATCAGGATTATATCTCTTCTCTGTGTTTTCTGCAGCCTGCAACGCTTTAGCCTTCACAGCATATTCATCCATGCAAACCGACCTAACTCCAAAGGAGTATAGGGGAAAGTTGATGGGTTTCTCAAATTTTTTCGACTGCATCCTAGGATGCATAGCGCTGCTTTTAGGCGGCATTCTATACGAAGCGGTTTCACCAATAGCACCATTCTTTCTACTGCTTGTCACCATGACATCAACAGCAATAACAACAGCTATTTTTATAGTTGAACCACAAAAGAAAGAGGCTTAGCAAAATCCAAAAGGGCTAGCCGCTATTGGCTGTTTTTCTCAGCCATTTTCTCCATATAGCCAAAATTCTATAGAGAGTACGTTTTTGTTAAGCCAATCAGCAATAGATATGACTTGCTCTGAAAATCTAGGGGGACTATCAATTTTGCAGTTCGTCACCACCAAAAATCGACGGTTACAGCATGCGCTTTAAGGCTTCTTCGCCCCGCATTCCGGGCTGAACGCCTGCTCTTTTAGCTTTTGTTGTTGCAGCTTTAACTTCAGCGTTTAAAACGTCCTCGAAGGTTTTCACTCCGCTCACCATGGCGGCAGCTACGTCTAAGCGTTCAGCAGCTTCGATGTTTAGGAAGCCGCACATGACGAAGCCCTTCTCCGCTACAACCAGTACTAGTGGTGGTGAGTCTGGAAGCTCAACCCTAATGCCTAAGCAGATTTTATCGCCAATCTTAACTTGACTCACATTTATCAAGGGTTCACCAACCACAACTCACATGTTATGTTGTAATTTTTAAATAAGAATTGCCACACAGAAAAAGCGAAACAATATGCTGACAAGGCTTAAAGCCAAAGTGCAGTCAGCCATAAAAACACAAGCCCAAACAGCCAACAAATTAGGCTTAACACCAGACGTTATAAGCGCCATAGGCATTATGTTAGCTCTTTTCTCGGCAATAGCTTACGCTAATGGACGTCAAAACGTAACGTTAGCTTTGGCTGTTTTTCTGCTGCTTCTTTCCGGATATTGCGACATACTGGACGGCGCCTTGGCAAGGCTCTATCAAAAGGCAACATCTTTCGGTGGCTTTTTGGACTCGCTTCTTGACAGATACGCTGACTCGGCAATTTATGTGGGCATAATACTGGGTGAACTGTGCTCGGCTTCGTGGGGGCTAATAGCCCTTATAGGCTCTTTGCTGGTAAGCTATTCCCGTGCCAGGGCTGAAGCAGTGGGAATAAAAATGGAGACTGTTGGCTTGGCTGAAAGAGCTGAACGCATAATCATAATCGCAGTGACAAGCATAGCCGAAATATTCTTCGCGGGCGTCATAGAAGCTAGCATGATACTGTTAGCTGTGTTCACAAACCTAACAGTGCTGCAGAGGAGCCTATACGCGTATAAAACTTTAAAGAAGAAAGGAGAAGCTAAACCAGAAAGCTAGAACCTTCTGCCAATGCGAAGCTTACGCTCTTCTCTGGCGCGAACCTTCACAATGCCGTAATGAACAGCGCATGAAACACAGTAGTATTTTGTGTCTACCGGCGCGGAAATGTATGCGCCCTTTTGGCGGAGTTCTTTGGCTAGGGCTGGGTCTACCAGAGAAAGCCTCCGCGTCACTTTTTTGGCTTTATCCCGCGGCACAAGCTCCCCACAGTTAGCACAATGGACAAAGCCACTTCTGCCCTTGGCGCCCTTCGATCTTCCACGACTCTTCCTCTTATATGGCATAATTCAACCCACAAGCGGTTCTATGCATGATATAGCCATGCACGACTATATATCTGTTCTCAATTTCAAAATGCAAGCAATGTTAGCCCTAGAATCAATTCTAGGGATAATCTTCCCAGTAGAAGACGTGAAGAGGGTTGTAACGCCTGGACCATGCCCAGAAGTTACACAGTTCGTGTGAACAACTATGCCCACTGAAACCGCGCCCTTCCGATATATTCGCCCATAAGAATGGTCCGCATCCAATATGGCCACCAAGTCGCCGAGCCTCAAATCATCAAGTCTATACTCCTTCCTTGTGGCTTCATCAAAAAGTTGTATGTCATAATCCCCAGAATAAGTTTGGTTGGCGCCTAAACCAGAACCCATAATCGCCGCGGGAATAACATGCGTCACTGGAACTTCCAATTTGTCGCCAACAGGCTTCGGGTCTAAAGCCTCCAAGAAACGGGGATCCATATTCATAACCTTGATTTCTGGAAAGTCCAAAAGCTTTAAGCCGACGCCGAAAGCCTTCACTAGCACTTTGTCGCCAAGCATGAGCTTTTCAAGGGTTTCAGGCTGAAAGTCAACAAGCACGTGCTCTATCCCGCCATGCTTGCCAGTGACGACGCCTTTCGCGCCTTTAGCGTCCCCAGAAACAACAACAGCCTCGTTTCCAACGCATGAAAGCACGTTTAGGGCTGTGTTTGCCCCACGACCAAAGGTAGGGTCATTCTCTTTGTTCTCTATGCTCACGCCAGGCTCAACGTGGTCCGCTTCCCAACCACAAGCCGGATCGCCAACCCTCACATTGTAGGTTATTCCGCCAACGCCAGGCAAAACCATGGGCATCCCTTCGGCTGAAATGCTGTATATGCCCCTTCCATAAATCGGACTTACAACCTCGCCCACAACAGAAATCATAACGAGCTTGTCAACATTTGTCCTTAACATGGCTTTCTCCTCGACGGATAAAGTCAGCACCAGTCTTGGATAATAAGTTTCCCCTAAAAATTATGTAAACACGGAGAACATAACAAGTTTTAAATGCCTCTTTATGTTTTGAGTTGAGTGAAAATAAGGCGCATAAAACTAGCAGTGGCGAAAAACAGATGGCTGAAATTGGTTTAAGGTCAAGAATGCTGGTTAGAGACGTCATGAGCAGCCCAGTGATAACTGTGGAGGAAAACGCCACAGCAAACCGCGTTGCAGAGCTCATGGACAAACATGGACTGGGATGCATAATAGTTACTAGCAAGGAAGGAAAACCCATAGGGATTATAACTGAAAGAGACTTGGTAACAAGGGTTCTTGCAAAAAACGTTAAACCCGACACCTTAAAGGCAAAAGACGTTATGACAACCCCCTTAATAACAATAGAGCCAGATGAAACAATAAGTGAAGCCGCCCGGAAAATGAGCAGACTAAACATTAGAAGGTTGGGCGTAGTCTACAAGGGACAACTCATCGGAATCCTCTCCAGCAAGGACATATTGGCAGTGATGCCAGAACTCATCGAAACGATACAGGAGAGAGCCCTCATAGAGGGAGAAAGCCTAACCCAAACAACCATAACAGAAGAGGAGGAAGAGTCTTCTTTGGCTGGATACTGCGACCGCTGCGGCGGATGGTCGGACAACCTTATAGAGGTGGATGGAGAATTCCTCTGCGAAGACTGCAGAGCCGAATTGGAAACTGAATGAAAAAGGGGAGATTTTTTGCGTGTCAAAGAAGTGTTAAACGAAAGGCATCCATTCATTTATGATGATGAGCTTGCAACAAAGGCCCGCGCCCTCATCCGTGACTTCTCCCTAAGAATACTGCCCGTTACAAACCGTGAAAGAAAACTTTTGGGGATAGTCTCCCGCGGCGCAGTTATGACCATATCCTCATCCGTTTCGCCAATAAAAGTGAAGGGCATAATGACAAACCCAAAGCATGTTGCCACAATAGAAGATGATGCTTTCCAAACGGTTAAGGCGATGCTGCGCGTAGATGAATGGTGTACACCAGTTGTAAACAACCGGACAGAAAACCTGTTAAAAGGAGTTTTAGGCTTAGAAAACTTCATAGAAAACATAATAAAAACAAGCCCTGAAAAACTTGCAAAACCGGTTTCAGAAATAATGTCAACAAACCTTATAACGTGCTCTCCAGGCGACGAGATAGACGATGTCTGGCGCCTAATGCAAAACAAATCTTTTGCTGGACTCCCCGTCGTAGCCAAAAACAGGCTTGTGGGCATTGTAACCCAAAAAGACCTTCTCGAAAGCGGAGCGCTTATGCCAACATTCGAGTCACACAAGGGAAGATTCAAAGCTTCAACGAAAATTTCAGCAGTTATAAAGACAAACGTGATAACTGTTCAGCCATCGGTAAAGGCGATAAGGGTTGCAAAAGTGATGGTTTCAAAGGATATTGGGCGAGTTCCAGTGGTGGACAAGGACGGAAGGCTAATAGGCATAGTGGACCGAGAAGACATAGCAAGGTTAATAATCAAATGAGAAGGGCTGAAAATGAGTAGAGAAACTTTTAGGAGAACGCTGAGAGGCAAAGGACCGGTCTCATTGAAGGGTTCAGCAGCTAAAAAATGTGAAGGCGACGTGATGCACATAGCAAAAAGTCCGGTCATAACAATGGCTCCAACAACACCTATATATGATGCAATAAAAATAATGGCAAAAGAAGGATTCCGCAGAATCCCTATTGCTGATCCGGGCACAAAAACCTTGACTGGCATAGTAACCGCCACGGACATAGTTGACTATCTAGGAGGAGGCAAAAAATTCGAAATAGTCCAACAGAAGTTTTCAGGAAACATCTTCAAAGCCATAAACGAACCCATAAAACTCATAATGAACCAGAAAATTTTCACAGTAAAAATCACAGCGGATATAAGCGAGGCAATCCAGCTTATGAAGGAGGGGAATGTTGGCGGCTTACCAGTTGTAGACGATGGAAACCGTGTAAGGGCAATAATTACTGAAAGGGATGTAGCCAGCATATTCGCAGACAGAATAAGCGGAATAAAAGTTTCACAGCTAATGACTGAAAAAGTGATAACAGCACCGCCAAAAACAACAATCTTCGAGGCGGAGAAAACTATGATTGGACAAGGCTTCAGAAGGCTCCCAATAGTTTCAGACGGCAAAGTCGTGGGCATAATAACATCCATGGACATAATCCGCTTCTTCGGCTCGAAGATGGTCTTTAAACATCTAAAATCAGGAACAATAACGCAGGTTCTGAACACTCCAGTCCTTGAAATAGCAACAAGAGATGTTGTAACAATTGCACCGGATGCGGATGTTGGACAAGCAGCAAAAATCATGAGGGAGAAGAACTTCGGCGCATTACCGGTCGTCCAAAATGAAAGACTTGTTGGCATAATAACCGAAAGGGACTTCTTTAAAATAATCGAGTAAATATTTTAGGCAATTTTATGCAAAAGGAAGCACCCTGCCTCAAAGTTCCAAAAATTAACGGCGAAAAAGCCATAACAACAGCCCACAAACTGGGACTCGTTAATAAAGAATTGGAAGTTCAAAGAGACAACAACTGCATTTACATTCCCCTCGCAAAAAGTCCCTCGCAAGACGAAATTCAAGTCCTCCAAAAACAGGACATAAACCTTGAAATCACAAAATATACTTTTCCAGAAAGAAAAACACGTCTAAAAACACTTACGGAATTGTTAGAAGATAAACTGCCACCCCACTTATTGGCTTGTGTTCCCCGAGCCATGGACATTGTCGGCGACATAGCCATAATTGAAATCCCACCAGAACTTGAAGCCTACAAAACGGAAATTGGAAATGCAGTCCTACAAGTCCATAAAAATCTGCGGACAGTTCTTGCAAAGGCTGGAGCAGTAAAAGGCGAATACAGGACAAGAAAGTACATGACAATAGCCGGAGAGCCAAAAACACGAACCATACATAAGGAACATGGGTGCCAGTACCATATAGACCTATCCAAAGCCTACTTTTCGCCTCGTCTATCCCATGAGCACAAGCGCGTGGCATCAATGGTTAGAGAAGGCGAAACAGTAATAGACATGTTTGCTGGAGTCGGTCCCTTCTCAATCCTTATAGCGAAAACCCACGAACATGTTAAGGTTTACGCTATAGACATAAACCCGGAAGCTATCGTCTTACTCGAAAAGAATATTAGATTGAACAGAGTGGAGGGGAAGGTTCACCCGGTTCTGGGCGACGCAAAACAAATTATTAAACAAAAACTTCGCGGACAAGCAGACCGCGTCATCATGAACTTGCCAGAAAAAGCCATAGAGTTTGTAGGAGCCGCATGTAAAGCATTAAAACCAGAGGGGGGCACAATACACTTCTATGGTTTCGTTACAGTAGAAGAACCCTTAGAAAGATTGGAGCAGCGGTTTAGGGAAGAGGTTGAAAAGTCGGGTAGAAGCGTGGTGAAAATCTTTTCCTCCAGAACCGTTCGCGAAACAGCTCCCTACGAGTGGCAAGCCGTTTTAGACGCTGAGATTCGCTAAACCTCAACGATTAAAGTTATCTTAACCCTCTGCTCCGGGCTCTGAAGTCTCCTTACAAGAGCCCTTGACAGGTCGTAAGCCGCCTTATCCGCATTAATCGCCAAAGTTTTACCGCAAACGTATCCGCTTTTCCTCACAACCATATCTGTCGGATGCGACAATATGAGCTTTGGGCTCCCAAAAGCCTTCACAACATCAACAACTCCACCAGCATCTATGAGCATCGTAAGCCTCGCATTTTCTCTACAGAGAAAATCCCTAAACTCCGGTTTAAGATCAGAAAAACCTTTGTCAGCGGAAACAGCGACAATACAATTCCCTCTAACAGATAGCTCTTTCTCCTTTGTAATTTCAAGCGTAGTTCTATGAGTAGCTCTGACATTCTTATGACCAGAGGCTGTTACGCATTCAGTTATCTGCATAGGCTACACTTCTCAACTAGCTAGGTTATAACTCCAATTTCAAAATTATAGCGTCATGCCCAAATCCAAAATAGTCCTGCTGAAAACCCACAATACGAAAGCCAAATTTATAATAAAATGGTATTGCTGAGGCGCATTTATAATGGACCTCAGCAAACACCAACCTCACATTTCTCCGTCTCAAAGCCTCCAATTCCTTCCGCAACAGCTTTTCGCCCACACCCTTACCCTGATACTCCGTGCCAACAGCCAAGTCTTCAACAACCGCCGTAGAACCACAAACCCCAGCCTGCACATAACCAATAACCTTTCCACCCTTCACAGCCACGAAAGATCCGGATTTTCCTCCAAAACCTTGATGATGCGCTTTTTATATTCCTCTTTAATTGCATGAGGATTCGCCAAAGGCGCCAGCTCTGAAACCTCAGCTATGTCACGTCCAGACATTTTCCTAATGAAAATCTTTGACATTAAACCAGCTCCTTGCCCTCAGAGTTCTTTCGCAAGGTACAACGCTATTTTGGCATTACCATAGAGCTTCTCATTGTAGCCGCAGATTTTGATGCCATTTTTTAAATAGAGACTTAAGGCTGGAATATTATCTATTGCTGTGTCAAACATAAGAACATGTGCACCATTTTCTCTTGCAAAATCCTCCACAACCCTCAGTAATAGGGAGTTTATTCCCCTGCGCCTATAACCAATGTTAACGAGTAGGCTTATTACGTAAGCACTTTTATTCCACCCATAAAAATGCACTCTAGAAAAACCTACAATTTCGCCATTTTCCTTAGCGATAAAAAATCTGCAGTTCTCGTTGGGACTTTCAAAATTGAACATAGCCTCTAAATCTTCGTTTAAAGGCTCCATATTCTCTTAACCAGCTCTATTATTTTCGGCAGATCTGCCCTCTCTGCTGCACGAATCTTTGGCATTTTACTCTAAAACCTCTATTGAATCCACTTTACCATCGCCATCCAAATCAAAACCTTGAATTACTTTAGCAAAAGTGTCCTCGCCCTTATAATTCCCCAACGTCTTGTCGTGGAGGTTTGTCAAGGCCAAAACACACGCCTTGGTGCCAACAGCCTTATTCCCAGCCAGAACCACAACTCGCTTGCTTTTATCCCATGGATTAACAATCTTCGCCACAAGCCCAACAGCATCAGCCGTATAAACCCGTCCAGTCTTAGTTGAAACCAAACCGCCAAACAAAAAACCTTGCTCAGATGGCTGCATGTTAAACTTTAAAGGCAGATATTCGTTTACCTCTTGTGTTAAAAGGTTTGTTCCAGGACCACCTACAAGAATAAGATTGTTCTTCTCCTCCTTCTCAGCCTTAACATCCACGTCAAGTTTCACAGCAAAATCTTCAGGCATCCTAGTAAATTGCCCAAGAAAGAAAGCAAGATGAGAGGCATAATGCCCGTCCCGAGCGCTCGTTTTGAAAGGTCCATGAGGCGTCGGGCTACCCACAACAATTTTGCCATCAAAGCATCCATCTCTGCGAATAAACTCACGGAAAAATCTTTGGACTTGCTCGCTAACACTGACCAACGGAGGCCTTTCCATGGTTTTGTATCCTTTTGGCAGTTCTATCCCGAAGGCTGGTGAGACTGTCACGTAATATTTGGCTATGGCGCCCTTCTTTTCCTCCTGTTTCGCAACTGTTATGGCCCCAGCCTTAATCAACTTTCTTATATGATAGTAAACCTTCTGCTCGTGGATTCCGAGCTCTTTTGCAATTTCAAGGGGGTACATTGCCCTCTCATAAAGCATAACTAAAATTTTCCAGCTCAACCTATTCAAAATGAGCTTGAGCCTTTGCGGGTCGTCGAAAACTTTAATCTCTTTAATCATCTGCGTTTTGCCATCGTCGTGCAACAACATTTTTTTACCCATGGTTTTCCATATGCATAAGCGATTCCGTTATTAAAATTTTTATCATGGTGAACAAAAATAACTACAACAAGCATAAAGAGGATAAGAATGATCGGTTGCTACGCGACAGGCATAATGCCAAGGCCAAAGGAGCTTGTTGAAGCCACAAGAGCCTACGAAAGAAGAAAAATAAGCGCAGAAGAGCTTGAAAAAGCCTTCAAAGAAGCAACAATAAAAGTTATAGAGACGCAAGTCTCCGCAGAGCTAAACTATATCATAGATGGAATGTTGAAATGGCAAGATTTGCTGAGACCATTCACCGAAAACTTGGAAGGCTTGAAAGCGGGAGCCCTCGCAAGATGGTTTAACAACAACACCTTCTATAGAAAGCCCATCGTTCAAGGAGAAATCAAGCTTAAAAAGGGCATAGCCGCAAAACTCGACTACGCCGAATATTTGCCAAAAAACATTCCATGGAAAGCCATATTGCCAGCGCCCTACACGTTGACGAGACTTTCGGAAAACAAATTTTACAAAAATGAAAGGGAACTGATGTTCAACTATGCGGAAATCCTAAGAGACGAAATCGGAAAACTTGCGAAAAAGGGTTTTAAATACATTCAGTTAAGCGACCCAGCTCTTGTTTATAACCCATTTAAAAAACCACTTTCAAGGGATGCGCTTGCCGATATCGAAGAAGCCTTGAGAACAGCCGTTAAAAGTGCAAATGCAAAAACATGCTTGCAAACATTTTTCGGAGACTTTTCACAAATTATGCCAGAAGCCTTAAACTTTCCAGTTGACGACTTGGGGATAGACTTATACGAAACAAGTTTAGAAAAGTTGAAGGAATATGACTTTGACAAGGGTGTTGCTTTAGGAATTGTGGACGCCCGCAGCTCATTAGTGGAAGATGAAAATGAGCTTGCCAAGGTGGCCGAAGATCTTATCCAATCAATCTATCCGTCAAAGATTCGCGACGTTTTTATCTGCCCAAACTGCGATTTAGAATTTCTTCCATGGGAAAGGATGGAGGAAAAAATAAGAGTCGTAGGCAGCGTAGCCAAGCGCTTGAATGTGGAAGTTGAGCATTCATGAATAAGCTTCTTCCAACGCAAGAGATTGGAAGCTTAGCCAAACCAGCATGGAGAGTAAAAGGATACAGAGGCGACCCCTTATCAGAAAGCGAGATAGCCGAA
>JAGTQI010000067.1 GCA_018396955.1 Candidatus Bathyarchaeota archaeon
ATCTCTCTTCAACCAAGCCCTGCTTAATTAGATAGTTAATGCACTTCAAAAAAGTATCGCAGTTCACGTTTGCCTTGTACATTATATGCGTCAACTTTAAAGGTCCATAACGAACCAAAACATCAAGAATGTCAAAATAAATCTCCATTTTAGACCTGCGCACATAAAATCCCATAACAAAATTTAACATTAATAAAAATTATAAACAAGTTATGAAGCTAAAATACCGAACTGGTAAGTATACACAATAAAATCTTATTCTATTGCATACGCTTCTCTCACAAATGTTTACACGCATAATTGGAGGCGGGACTAAATATTTTGCACACTGAATTAAGATACCATTAAAATCCAATAACTTTTCTAAGCAGAACATTTATAGTGCCGCTAAACTAAAAGTGTTTTGGCATGAATGAAGCAGTGAAACAGGTAAACCAATCAGAATTCGAGAAACTGGTAGAAATTGTAAGCGAAAACTTTCAGGTAGAGGAGGCCCTAATCGAGCATGACATTCCCACTTTCTATCTCAAACAGCCACAGAAAACAAAGCAAGCCTTCCTAAAACTGCTTAAACAACTCGAGCAAATGAATTTGGTGGCTTATCTGCGAAGGACCAGTGGAAGAATTGTCCTTAAAATTATTCCCAGACAGCCTTCTAAGCCAAGCAACATCCTTTTTAATTGGCTTTTGCTTTTCGCAACAGTTGGAACAACATTTGCCGCCGGTTATCTCCTATCAGCGGACTTCATAGACCCATTAATTGGCGGGGCAACCTTTACTGTGGCTATTATGGCTGTTCTTGGAATGCATGAGATGGGCCACAAGTTGACGTCGGATGTGGAAGGTGTAGAGGCAACACCACCATATTTTATTCCGGGTCCACCCCCTTTTGGAACTTTTGGAGCTGTAATAATGCAGAAGTCTCTACCGCCAAACAAGGATTCCCTCTTTGACGTTGGAGTAAGCGGTCCAATACTCGGCTTCCTCGTTGCTATTGTTGCCACCATTGTTGGCTTACCGTACTCATCCTACAACTGGGTTTCAACCGATACCCCAACTCTTCCAGCTCCAATTTTCTTTAGGCTTTTCGCCCATTTTCTGCTTCCACCAGCTCCAGTGAACGGTTATAAACCCGGGTATATGCTGGTGGTAACGTTGCACCCTGTTGCTTTTGCTGGGTGGATCGGCTTCTTTGTAACAATGCTTAACTTGCTACCAGCCGCCATGCTTGATGGCGGGCACATTGCAAGATCGATTTTCAGCGAAAGAGTTAGAAGCGTCTTGACTGTGCTTTCCATAGTTTTTCTTGTTTTTGTAAGCTGGCCTATGGCTATTTTCGTTCTGTTTATGTCTACGTTTAAGCATCCGGGTCCATTGGATGACGTTTCCGATTTGTCGAGAAGTAGGAAAGTCTTGCTTGGAGTTTTAGTGGCGGTTTTTGTTCTCTCCTCACCTTTATACGACCTATTTCATTCCTTAATTAACTTTTTAAGGTGGCTTTTGAGGACTTAATTTTAAAGTAAAGCGTAAAAAGTGTTGTATTTTTGTTTAACAATTCTACAGCAATGCTTATTAAATGTTAGGATGCCAGATAAAACTTGAGAAAAATGAAGGGTGCCCCAATACTGGTGGTCTTCTTTCTAATGTTCCTAGTAGCCTCGCTTTTAATCCCATCCCCCGTATTCCCTGGAAACTTCCTAAGCACTTTAATCGGTAATATGACTGGGGAACACCAAAAGTTTGTAAGCGCCGTTTTTAACGGTATCTTTTATGGAGCCATATTATGGCTTGTTTTTATTGCGGTGAGCCGAAAATTTGAGAAGGAAGAGAAATAAGTCTAGCGCCTTTAGCCTTCAATGGATTGTTGTAGGAAGCCCACCAGCCTTATGGTGCTTCCGCATTTGTTGCAGCGTAGAATTATTTCCGCCAAATCGTCTCCTTTAACTTTTGTTTCAACAATTTGGTAGACTTCTTCAGTTTCGTCGTCTGGGGATATTATAACCCCGCATTTGGGACATGGGAAGGCTCCGTCACCATCAATTTTTGTCAAGTCAATCGTGTAAATTCCACTTTTTCTTATGGTGGCTTTTTTCATCATTTAACTGCGCCTTCTTTAAACCTTGACGTTTCCCAAGTTTGCCAAAAATATAATTAACAATTATGAATCAGAAATCCATATTTCAGCTAAAACTTGCAATTATGGGGATGGTATCCCCGCAACTTTAGGAAACGGGACAGCATCCCAAATATTTTCAAGGCTGCAAATGAACCTTGTAAGTCTTTCAACACCTATTCCAAAACCTGCTGAGGGCGGTATGCCAATCCTTAACATGTCCAGGTACCACTCGTAATCGGCGGGATTATCGCCACTTTTCAACATTCTATCCAAAAGTTTATCATAACGATATTCCCTTTCCCCACCTGAAATTGCTTCGCCGAAGCCCTCTGGATATATTAGGTCAAAATCTTCCAAAACACCATGTTCTTCCCTGCTTTCCATGTAGTAGAAGCTTCTCGCAGTGGCTGGAAAATTTGTTATCCAGAAGGGTTCGCTGTGCATCCTTGATATGGCTTCCTCCGCCTCCCATGGAATTTCTTTGCCATACTCCACATTTATCCCAGCGCCCTTAAGAATTTCGAGAGCCTCTCTGTACGTGTATCTTTCGAACGGCATTTTTGGCACTTTCAGCGTTTTAATGCGATCTCCAAGCTCTTCGCGGCACTTGTTTTTCACTTCGGCTATCACGTGACAGAGCATCCTTTCACCAAGCTCCATAACGTCTTCGCATGTGGCGTATGCCACTTCAAGGTCAATTTGTCTAAACTCTGTGAGGTGGCGACGCGTTCTTACAGTTTCTAATGGCTCTAGCCGAATGTTTGGTGATAAGGCGAAAACTTTCGGCAAAGCCGTGATAATCATTTGCTTATATAGTATCATGCTGCTCATGACCTTAAATGGAAAACCATAATAGTCTATGGTGGCTTGCTTTGCCCCTCTAATACCGGGGTCTGTTGCTGGTCCAATGATGGGCGCCAAAATCTCGATAAAACCCTCATTTTTTAAGAAAGTCCGGATTGAGGATATTATCTCATCTTGAACTTTGAAGATTTTTGCCAGTCCGTTGTCTCTCACTGTGATGTATCTTTTCTTTAGGCTTTCGGATATTTCACTGCTCATAGGAATGAAAGATGGCAACTTATGTTTTTAAATTTTTTATTGGAAATTCTGTATTTTTGTTAAATGGTAACCTTTTTATGCCTTGATATATGTAATTTTTACACATGAGCCTCAAATTTGACGAAAAAGATTTGGCAATACTAGACTTGCTGCAGAAGAATTGTAAAATGACGGCGAAGGAAATTGCTAGAAAGATAAACTCGCCTATAACAACGGTCTTCGCGAAAATAAAAAGAATGGAACAGCAAGGAATAATTAAAGAGTACAGAGCCATCTTAGACCATAAAAAGCTGAATTTCGGCGTGACAGCTTTCATTTTGGCTTCCTTCTCCTATAGAGTAGACAAAGAGGTGCCACTTTCCCAGAGGGCTATAGCTGAGCAGATATCAAAGTTTCCGGAAGTTCAAGAAGTGCATATAATATCTGGAGACTGGGACATCTTAATCAAAGTTAAGGATAAAGATGTGGACTCTGTTGGAAGATTTGTAATAGACAAATTAAGAACCGTGAAGGGAATAGAGAAGACATTAACTTGCATGGTGTTTGACACGCCAAAAGAGACAACAACCATACCAATACCATCGAAGATTTTCCGGAAATTGTGACATTATTATTATTAAGTAAAAGTGCGCCTCATCCCTTCCTCTAGGAGCACGCGAAATCAGTTACTTAATGTTATTTTGTGATTTATTCGGCTGCACCAAGTGTGAATGGGGCTTACTCCAATATTTATAAAGGTTTACCTATTACAACAAGTATGGAAATTACACCAGAAGGCTTGTTGAATGATGTATGACGTTATAGTTGTAGGTGCTGGAACAGCTGGTTGCCTAGCGGCAAAAGCAGCTGCTGAAGCTGGTTTGAAGGTTTGTTTGGTTGAAAGGAAAGCCCAGAAAGAGATTGGCGAAAAAATTTGCGGAGATGCCTTGGGAGAGCACCACTTAAAAAGTGTTGGATTGGAGCCCCCTCAACACGGCGAGTTAGAGAGACGAATAGAAGGTGTTAAAATATATTCGCCCGACTTGGAAACTGTTTTTACTGTTAGGCATGAGGATTTTTCAGGCTACCTTTTGAATAGGCGCCTTTTTGGACAGTGGCTTTTAAGAATGGCGCTGGACAATGGTGTCGACTTGTTTGATTCAACCCAATGTTTGGAGCCCATCATTGAAAAGGGCTTTGTAACTGGAGTTTTAGCTAAAAACATGAAGACTGGTGAGAAGGCTCGTTTTGAAGGCAAAACTGTTGTAGATGCAAGCGGTTTTCTAGCAGTTATAAGGCGGAAACTTCCAGAAGAGATGACGATTGAAAGGGAAATTTCCAATGAGGATGTGGAGGCTTGCTATAGGGAGATTAGACAGCTTAAACAAGAGGTTGAGGAAAAAAACTACTGTGAAATTTATTTAAACCAGAATGTGACTCCAGGCGGCTACACTTGGATCTTTTATAAAGGCGGTGCAAAAGTTAACGCTGGACTCGGAGTTTGCATGCGGGACAATTTTCCAAACCCCAAAGGACAGTTTTACAAGCATGTCTTAACCAAACCCTTGTTTGATGGCTCGCTGTTGCTTAACGGTGGGGCATGGTACGACCCAACAAGAAGACCATTAGACAACATGGTTGGAAACGGCGTTATAATCACCGGAGACGCTGCATGCCTTGTGAACCCCATACACGGAGGCGGAATAGGGCCTTCCATGCTGAGCGGGTATTTGGCTGGAAAAACCATAGCTGAGGCTTTGGAGAAAGGTGATGTAAGCCAAGAAGCTTTATGGGAGTACAATGTTAAGTACATGAATAGTTATGGGACAAAGCAGGCTGCACTCGACGTTTTTAGGCTTTTACTCTTAAAGTGCAGCAACGAGGACCTAAACTATGGTATGAAGTATAAGCTGTTAACCGAGGAGGATGTTTTAAAGGCTGGCTTAGGTGAGGATTTCCACCTAAACATAACTGAAACAGTAAAACGGGTTTTTAAGGGGATGAAGCGTATCCATTTTCTAAACAAGTTAAGGGTTACAGTTAACCTAATGAACAAGGTTAAGGCTCATTATCGAAACTATCCAAAAACGCCAAAAAACTTTGAGAAGTGGCGGCTTAAAACAGAGGCGCTGTTCAAAGAGGCAAAATTAAAGCTTACGGGATAATGGGACATATGCGAGTTGCAGTTTTAGCTACTGGTGGAAAAGACTCCACCCTCGCTCTCTACAGAGTTTTACGTTTGGGTTATGATGTGAAATATTTGGTGAGCATGGTTCCGCTGAGGGAAGACAGTTGGATGTTCCATTACCCAAACATTCACCTTATGGATTTGTTCGCGGAGGCTGTTGGAATCCCGCTTGTTAAGGGTGAAACCTCAGGAGTGAAAGAAGTTGAAGTTGAGGATTTAAAGCGTTTAGTGGCGGGGCTTGATGTGGATGGAATTGTTTCAGGGGCTATTGCCTCAAACTATCAGAAGGCAAGGACAGAGGAAATCTGCAAGCAGTTAAGCCTAAAATGTTTAACGCCTCTTTGGCATGAAAACCCAGCTAAAATCTTAAAGGAGATTTTAGACCTTAATTTTGAGGTTATAATTACTGGCGTTTATGCCTATGGCTTCTCGGAAGAATGGCTTGGAAGAAAACTTGATACAGAAACCGTTAACGCGTTGAATGAACTGAACAAACGCTTCGGCGTTTCCCTTGTGGGTGAGGGAGGCGAATACGAAACGCTAGTGCTCGACGCTCCGTTTTTCAAAAGGAGACTGAAAATTGTTGAGACTGAAAAGGTTTGGAGGGGACAGAGCGTCTATCTCTTGGTTAAAAAAGCGGTGCTTGAGGCAAAAACTGTTTAGCTCTCGTTGGAAAAGTTTATTTTGTTGGTTGAGGGAATCATTGAGAGCCGGTGGCGGATAGGAAATCCGCTGGGATGTAACCGTTTGGTTGAACCGTAAACTATGGTGAGGTGAAAAGTTGGCATATAAATATATTGCAGAGGCTTGGAAAAAGCCCGAAGAATCCTTTGTTGATGAGTTGATGCGGAAGAGACTAATAGAATGGCGGAAGGAGCCTGCAATAGTTCGCGTGGAAAAACCAACACGCCTGGACAGAGCGAGGAAGCTTGGTTACAAGGCGAAGCAAGGCTTCATAATAGTTCGTGTCCGCGTTAGACGAGGTGGACTGAGAAAACAGCGTCCAAGATCGGGCAGAAGACCGAAAAGGATGGGTGTTAGAAAGTATAAGCCTGCTAAAAGTTTGAGGCTTATAGCTGAGGAGCGCGCTGCCAGAAAGTTTCCAAACTTGGAAGTTTTAAACTCCTACTGGGTTGGCGAAGATGGGCGTTTCAAATGGTTTGAGGTTATAATGGTTGACCCCCATCACCCAGCTATTAAGGCTGATAAGGACATAAACTGGATATGCCAAAGACAGCACAAGGGAAGGGTTTTCAGAGGGTTAACAAGCGCGGGTAAAAAGATTAGAGGTTTGAGGAAAAAAGGATTTGGAGCTGAAAAGGCTAGACCAAGCCGAAAAGCAGCAACAGGGGACTAGCCTTCATGACTGAAGTTAAGCCACTTGTCTTCAAAAATCGTGGAAAACAACGCTTAGGGAAAGGCTTCAGCCTCGGAGAACTCAAAGAGGTTAAATTAAGCATGAAACAAGCTTTGAAGCTCAGCATCCCTGTTGATTCTC
>JAGTQI010000066.1 GCA_018396955.1 Candidatus Bathyarchaeota archaeon
AATTGCAATCTTAGTAGCAACTGTTCTGGCAATTTTCGCCTTTTTAGAGAAGTTTTAAAGTTTATTTAGGCCTCTCTGCAAGAACTAAGTCAACCTCAAATAAACTGCTGTCTCTGATAACTTTTAAGTGAATTATATTTCCTGGACTTTTGTATCTTTCAAGATATATTGTAAGGTCATCAGCTCGATTAACTGCTCGGCCATCCACTTCCACAATTATATCACCAGTTTTTAGGTTTGCCTTATAAGCAGGTCCACCCTCTATTACATTGACAATTAGTAACCCGCCAATGTAGCGGGGATTATATTCTATGCCCATCCACGGATGCTCATAGCTGCCTTTTTCAATTATTGCGTCTACAACCCTCTTCATTATTATTGAGGGGATGGCGTATCCAATTCCTATAAAAGCTTTAATCTCTTCTGTTGTCTCTATGGCAAATGTTACCCCAACAACCTCTCCAAGACCGTTTAGTAATGGCCCCCCAGAGTTTCCGGGATTAACGGCAGCGTCAAACTGGATAACATCAACTATGGCATATCTACCCCAAGGCTCTGGTACACCTAAATCACCTAACCTCAATACCCTGCCCACCTGGCTAACGATCCCGGCTGTCATAGAGCCCTCTAAACCAAAGGGGTTTCCAATAGCGTATACTGGTTCTCCAACCATGAGCAACTCTGATTTTCCCACAAGTAGAGGCTTTGCCTCACTTGGAAGCTGTTCAATTTCCAAGACTGCCAAGTCGCTATAAATGTCACCACCTTTGATCACCGCAGAAACAGGAATGGGTTTTCCGTCAATAAAAAAGGTCACTGTGACATCGCTCCCAGAATCCACAACGTGATAGTTGGTGACGATGTACCCCTTTCCGTTAGCTCCAGCATAATACACAAAGCCCGAACCTGATTTTTCTCCAGCAGTTATCAAAACCACGGAGTTTCTAGTTCTGCTATATATTTGGACAGCTGTTAAACTTAACACTTGAGCATGGTGAAGTTGCTCCACTAACCCTAAAAGTTCATTTAACTGATATGAGATATTCGCATAATCATCCCTTAAAACATCCAACCTATTTTTTAGGTCCAGATATGCTAGGGCAAATCCTCCACCCAGAGCCAAAGCAGCGAGGAAAAGGGCTAAAACAAACCTCCTATCAACCGTTATGGTGTGTTTCCACTCCACCGAGACCCCTCCAAATAACATTATAAATACATAAATAGGACCTTTAACAAGTTTGTGCTTCACAACAAGGATGGCAGGCATGTATTGATGGTGGGGCTGCCCGGATTTGAACCGGGGTCTAGAGAGCCCAAGTCTCCAAGCCTAGACCAAGCTAGCCGACAGCCCCATTAGTCCATAAGGTAAAATTTTAACAGAGGATTTAAAATGTTTCTCTTCGCCAAAAATTAGTTGAGAGCAATTCTCAATGTTTTCTAATGCTGCATTGAAGGACCTTTGGGCAAACTAGGCATTCGTCTGGAATGGGCATATCCTCCGGAATAGAGTTTAAAAATCCAAAGTAGTGGGCGCACTTCGCCGGCGAATCAAGAACCTTCGGGTATTCAGCCGGCTTGACATCAACTATGCGCATGTTTTCCACAACAATGTCAATCTTCGACATACAATATGGACAGGCATAATAAGTCTGCCTCGGCAGCATCGAATTATCTGTCAAGACTGCAGGCTTACCAAAAGTCTTTCCACACCCCTTATAAGGGCACTTAAGCTTTTCCTCGTGATGAAACAAGCCCATGAATTTTCCTCTCCATAAGCAAATTTTCAAGTTTATCTGTAATCTCGATATTTAATAAACATTTCTGCTCACAATCACAACATAAATACACAATTAAATAAATCCCATACTTCTCAAAAATCCTCTGAAACATCCACCAAGCCAAGCTTTGGAATTCGCCGAACCGCAGCAGTTATTTTCGGCTTTGGGCTTCTGTTTGTCATATGGAAAAATGTGTTTTGTCCAATACACATTTATAAAAATGGAGCCTCGGCCGGGCTTCGATCCCGGGACCTGCGGCTTACGAGGCCGCTGCTCTACCAGGCTGAGCCACCGAGGCGCATAGATCAATTGATACTTTGAGGAAAAGCCCACTTTTAAGATGTTCGGAAAGTAAAATCGAGGTTGTCGAAGCTTATTTTAAGTTGTTATAAGTAAAGCTTTAAGATGAGGGTGTTCCATGGCGAAGGCTGACTTACTGAGTGCTATTTTGGAGAGGGCTTCCCTCATAAGCTTTGATGAGAGCAAAAGTATTTCAGAAGAAGATTTAAAGAAAATTTTGACGGCAGAGATACGGGCGCCGTCAGCTGGAAATATTCAGCCAAGAACCTTTATTGTTGTTAAAGATGAAGAGGTTAAGGAGAGGCTTTATGAGCTTTGTGAGAATCAAAAGTTCATGAAGGCAGCTCCCGTCTGGATTACTATCTGCCTTGATCTTCATAGACATTTGAAAGCTTCAAAATTAACTGGAGGAGATTATGACTTTACTGGAATTCTACCTTACACATTTGGAGTTTTGGATGCTGCCCTTTCCCTTGAGAATATGGTTATAGCAGCGGAAGCCTTGGGACATGGAAGCGTCATAATCGGATCGATTATAGAGCATCCTCAAAAGGTTAAGGAAATTTTTAATCTGCCAGAGCACTGTCTAGCACTATCAATTCTATACATTGGACATCCGAAAAAGAAACCTAAAAGGAGCGAGAAATGGAGTTACAAAGTTATTGTTTGCGAAAACAGTTACAGAAACATAAGCCTGAAAGAATTATTAGAATACTGGAGAAAACTTGTTTTAAACAGTTTAAAACGATCTGGAGAAAAGCCGACAAGAAAAGATGTTGAAAAAGCTTGTAGAGAAAGAAGTTATGGAATTGCATATTCAAATCATTATAGAGGAATTTGTGAAAAACTTGAACAGGAATCTGATGCGCTTCTTGATGGAGTAAGGGTTGCTGAAGTAACTGGCTGTGAGGTGTAGATTTTGAGGGTGTTGAAGGATTTGGGCGAGAGAAGGGCCATTGAGCTTATTTTGGAGCAGTTGGAGAAAATGCCACAAATGCCTATTCCTTTCGGTGATGATGTTTCCGCTTATCCATTGAATGGAGAGCGACTTCTTATTTTAAAGACGGACATGCTGGTTGGAAAGACAGACGTCCCAAAGGGTATGAGCTTTTGGCAGGCAGCCCGTAAGGCGGTGGTTATGAATGTTAGCGACTTCGCCGCAAAAGGCGTCAAACCCCTTGTCATGCTGGTTTCTCTTGGAATGACGGGTAATATACTGGAGAAAGAGCTTATAGAGGTTGCGAAAGGTCTAAATGCTGGAGCCCGCGAATACGGAGCCTTCATCGTAGGCGGAGACACAAGTGAGGCTTCAGACCTCATCATAAGCCTCTCAGTTTTCGGCTTGGCAGAAAAGGACTATTTAATGTTGCGAAGTGGAGCTAAACCAAGGGACATTGTGGCTGTCACTGGCCTTTTCGGGAAGACATCAGCCGGGTTAAAAGTAATTCTTGAAAACTGTAAAGCATCGAAGGATATCCGCGGTTCTCTTTTGGAGGCTGTTTACATGCCTAAAGCCCGTTTAAAGGAAGGTTTAGCTTTAAGCGCTACGAAGGCGGTTACATCCGCTATTGATTCAAGTGACGGTTTGGCTTGGAGCCTTCATGAGCTTTCAAAAGCTAGCAGCGTAGGCTTTTCAATAAGGAATGTTCCAGTAGCCCATGAAACCGTTAAGTTTGCTGAAATGAACGGCTTGGACCCGCTGGATTTAGCCCTTTACGGAGGCGAAGAATACGAGCTTGTTTTAACTATAAAGCCTAACCTCTGGGACAAGGCTGAAAAAGCCGTTAAAAGCGTTGGCGGAGAACTCATCAAAATAGGAACAGCAACTGCTGAAAGACAAATAATTCTTGAGGTTGAGGGTAAAAGACGGGTTATTGAGCCTAGGGGTTGGGAGCATTTCAAAAGACTTTAAGATGAAGGTTTTTTCCGTTTATCCAACTGTTAAAGAGGCATTATTCTATGAAAGATTAAGCGATAATATGGTTCGATGCACGCTATGTGAAAGAAAATGCGAAATCGTTGATGGCGGTGTTGGATTCTGTAGAACAAGGAGAAATTTTGGCGGCAAACTCTACACGCTCATTTACGGCGACATAAGCGCTGTTGAAAGCCGTCCAATAGAGATAAAGCCCTTCTTCCACTATTGGCCTGGTTCAACAGCCCTAACTTTTTCCACATGGTCATGCAACTTTGACTGCGTTTGGTGTCAAAATTATCATTTGTCGAAGGCTGCCCCAAACCCAGCTAAAGCAGTTTACCACTCTCCGGAGAAAATTGTTGAGTTAGCCCTTGCTTATGGAGATGCTGGCTTATGTGCGAGTTTTCAAGAGCCTACATTATTAACCGAGTGGGTCATTCAAGTCTTCAGTCTTGGCAAAAGTAGAGGAATAAAATATTGTTGCTACGTTTCGAATGGTTACATGACCCTTGAAGCTCTAAAAGCCCTTCGAGATGCTGGCATGGATGGGCTTAAGATAGACGTTAAGGGAGACTGTGAAACTTATATGGGATATTGTGGCGGCGCCGACGTGGAAAAGGTTTGGAGAAATGCTGCAGAAGCGAAACGTTTGGGTTTACATGTTGAGATTGTGAACCTTGTTGTTAGCGGCGTTAACGACGATGAAAACACTCTTCGCTGGGTCATTGAGAAACACCTAAAACATGTGGGACCAGAAACACCACTACATTTCACACGATATTTCCCGGCCTACAAGTTTCACAACCCGCCCACAAAGGTTGAGACTTTGGAGAAAGCCTACCAAATGGCTAGAAAAACCGGAGTTCTATACCCGTACATCGGGAATGTCACAGGGCATAAGTATGAGAACACTTACTGCCCAAATTGCGGAGAGAAGATCATTAAGCGGTATGGATATTACGTCTTAAAGTATGCCATTACTGAAGACAGGAAATGCCCAAAGTGCGGAACCAAAATCCCGATAACCGGGCAGTTTTTAGGAAAGTAACGAGAGCTTGAACATTTTAGGTTTTCTGTTTTGGAGGGTTTCCCTCAGCCTAAAGTATGTTGTAGCTCCGATGAATCTTCCGACGGCTGAGACAGTATATACTATTTGCAAGCCTAAAACTAGACCGTATACACTAACTGTTAAGTCGGATAGATAGCCTCCTATAAGGGAACCGAAAAATGTTACTGTGCCTATTAACAAGTTGTAGAAGGCAGCGAAGCTTCCCCTGTGCATTTCTGGGGAGACATCCAGCAGATAGGTTGTAACGCTTGCCTGCTCAAAGGCTGCGGCGGCACCCCAAAAAGCGCCTATGGCAGTTAGAACATGAATGTTTGGAGAAAAAGCATAAGCCAATGGAACGGAAACATAGCTGAATCTAACGAAAATAAGCAGTGGTTTTCTGCCAACAGCGTCAGCGAGCCTTCCAGCCCATCCAATAAAAATTATAGTGAACAACCCTTGAACAACACTGAGAAGTGCTATTTCCAGCATTGAAGCCTTTAAAACTTTAACTTGCGTTATGGCAAACAGCGGCCAAGCAATTGACATAAAAAAGTTGAAGATGGCGCTGCAGGTGCAATATTTAATAAAATCTAAGGATTTCTCTGCAACCCTAAAAACATCAAATAAATCCTTCCTAAAACTTTTCTTTACTTCCTCACAAACGTTTTTATCGACTTTTTCTCTGACGTAGAACATAACAAGTGGCGACAACAGCCCGCATGCTGTCGCAACAATTATGGGAATTACAATTTGTTCCCTTACAGAACCTCCAATAGCCGTCATAATGGCTCCAGAAGCTATTGTAGCTAAAATGCTCCCCACGGAAGCCCACAGATTAACAGTGGCGTTTATCCTCCCCAAACGTGAGGATGGAACCAAGTCGCCTATTAAGGCGGTCCAAGCTGGAACAGCCATCGAGCCAAGAAGCGCTTGCAAACTGATTAAAATTACTAGCTGGCTTGCGGTCTTAACAAACAGCATTGGAAGCCAGAGCAAAGCCACAATTAAACCGCCAAAAACAATGAAGGGAACACGCCGCCCAAGCTTGTCGCTTAGCCTTCCCCAGAAAACCTGCATAACGTTATTTGATAAATTGCTCATCGACTGGAACCATCCCATTTCAGAGGAGGAGGCTCCTAATTCCTTAACTGCGTAGGGACCAACAAATGGGTTTATCATGCCTGCTCCAAGGGCGTTCGCTACCGAACGAATGTAGACAACTTTCAATTTCCCGTCGTTCTTGGACAACCTGCCATTCCTCTCCGACATGGCGCCCCGCTTTCTATTGAAGTCGCATCATGTTTAAAATGAAGCTTAAAAGCTAAACGGTTCGCCTCAACCTCTTTCTCAACCTTTCTCAGCAGTCACTGTACTGTTTCCAAAAGTTTAGAAACTATGTTGAAATCTCCATTTTTCAAAGGAAAATTTATATGAAGGAAAAATTGGTTTTATTTCAATCTCATTTCTAAAGTCAGATTTTTGGGCGAGAAACTACCTCTTTCGTTTACTTTTTCGTTTTCTAACAACAGTTACTGTTGGCTCCTGGTTCAGCTGCCTAATTTTGGCGTCGGGGCATAGCCGTTCGATATCCCTTCTAATTTTGGATAAGTCCACATCCCCATACGTCTTAACGTCAACGACAGGATTGCCTTCTTCATCATAGCTCAACGACACAGCGTATCCGGAGCCTATCTCAATTTTCGCTGGCTCTAAAATGAAGCCTGAATCTTCAGCTAAATCTAATTTGATAGGACTTGTGGCTTCCCGCTTATGCCTTTTTTCAGCCATTAGACCACCGCTTAAAAGAGGGGCGTAAGAGAATTTAAAGCGTTGCTATTCCAGAATAAAGATTATTTT
>JAGTQI010000009.1 GCA_018396955.1 Candidatus Bathyarchaeota archaeon
TCACCAGTCACCAGCTCTTTTACATACAGTCCTCCTTGACATCTAACCTTCAGTTCAGCCCTATTCGGCGACAACCTCTTAGCTTTAACCTCATATATGTACTTTTCCCGCGTTAAATCGGCCCGCCTGTGCAAAACACGCAATGGTGTTCTCTGCCTAATGATAGAGCCGCTGAGCTTTTCCTCTAACAGCTTTAAATCCTCATCTGAAATTTCTTTTTCAAATTCCACAACGACGCGGTATTCTTTTTGTGCCGACTCCGCCTTCTTCAGCTTTCGCACAAAGTCCTTATCAACAAAATGGAGTTCTGAAACCTCAACCTTACCTTTTGCATGTGCATTTACAGCTTCTTCGATTTCTTTTAGATCTAAGATGCGTTTTCTCGGCTGTGCTATTTCTATGACGAAGGGTCTACCCTTTCCAAGCATGCGAGCGTCCACATCCTCTCTTCCAGAGGCATGAAATGATGTTTTAATGCCGCCAGTAGCCTTCAAAACGGGTTCGCTTATTAGTTCCTCAACGGATTCCGGATACCTCCTTCCAGTCCAGTTGCACTTTTCGCATCCTTTCCCATAACAGTTGGTGCAGAACCACTTGGACTGGGGTAAGCCCCTAACAAGCTTCTTGTAGCGTCCAGCAATATAAAGGGGGTTAACTTGAACTTTTATTTCACTGGTCATGGGGTTTAGGAGCACAACAATGTCTGGTTTTCGGTGTTCCACTGGCTTTTGGCCGTATGTGGCGATTTTCTTGCCTAAGATTCTTCCAAATTCCAGCCTAATGTTTTCGCCGTATTCCACGTTAAAACGAGCCTTAAACTCGTCCTCGCGTTCCTCAACCTCCACTGGGAGTTCTATACCTACCAAAAAATTGCTGTACTCATATTCTCGCAGCTTCTCAACAGCCCTTTTTGCCAAATCATCAACAATTTCAAAACTGTTCTCACATAGAAAACAAGCCTTCGTCACTTCCTTCTCGGAAACACGTCTTCCCATTTTTTGAAGAGCATCCAACGCCTCTTCACAGAAGCCGTTTGTTGCAAGGATTTTGAGAATCCGTATCCCTTCGTCCTTTTTCGTTCGGACAAGGGCTTGGGCTTCCATTAAAAGAACAATTTTTATGGCTTTTCCTCTATCATCGTTTCCCATTCCATGTCCCAAAAAGGCGAATTGTCTACCCAAACAGCGGTCGCATAGAGGGTGTTTTTCAAGCATTTGTAGGGCTTTTTCTAATATCCCCATAAAAACTCCTTTTAGGCGCATATTTTCGCATGAGGCTTAGCCTACATCAACAGGCATTCCCTTTCCAAAGAAGGGGAGTCTCTTCTTCCTCCTCAAGGTTTTCAACATTTTCCGCATAAGAACATACTGTTTTAAAAGTTCCTTTACATCCTTTTCGCTGGTTCCAGAGCCGCGAGCCACACGTCTAATCCTTGAAGCATTAAAGATTTTGGGGTTCTCCCTCTCAGCCGGAGTCATCGATTGGATTATGACCCGCCACTTTTCCAGTTTGTCTTCAGCCATGTCAAGCATTTCTTCAGGCACATTGTACGACATGCCGGGTAGCATCTTCAAGAGTTTGCGGAAAGGCCCAATGCCCTTCATGGCTTCAAACTGTTCATACATGTCCGTCAGCGTGAACCTGCCGCTTAAAATGGCCTTAGCCTTCTTCTCCGGAACCTTAATTTCGGCTTCGCGAACCTTCTCGATAAGAGTTTCCAAATCGCCCATTCCCAACAATCTGCCAACAAATCGGGATGGAACAAAAGGCTCTATGTCCTCAACCTTTTCGCCGGTACTTATGAACTTTATTGGTGCGCCGGTGGCTACAACAGCGGATAAGGCGCCTCCGCCTCTGGCAGAGCCGTCAAGCTTTGTTACAAGTATGGAACCTATAGATGTTGCCTCGTTGAAGGCTTTGGCTTGCACAAGGGCTTGCTGACCAATGGTTCCATCGATGACAAGCATAACCTCGTCCGGCTTGATTTTCTCCTCCAACATCTTCATCTCCTTTATGAGTTCGCGCTCTTCTTTGTGACGCCCAGCCGTGTCAACTATGACTATGTCCCTGTCGCTGAGCTGCTTCAAACCTTCAAGTGCAATTTTGACAGGATCCTTGGCTTTTGGGTCTCCGTAAATTGGCACATTAATTTTGTTAGCAAGTTGCTGAAGCTGGTCTAAGGCACCCGGTCGATAGGTGTCAGCACATATTAAGGCGGGTTTTAGGCCCCTTTTTTGGAAGTATCTTGCAAGCTTAGCCGCGGCGGTGGTTTTGCCAGAACCTTGAATGCCGACAAGCATCAAAATTTTTCTTTTGCCAGGCTCAACCTTTAAAGGAACCGGCTTTTCGCCCAGAAAGCGAGTCAACTCCTCATAAACAACTTTAATTACATGCTCGCGGCGCGAAATTCCAGGAGGAACCTTCTCTTTGAGGGCTCTTTCCTCTATGCGTTTGGAAATATCCAAGACTAGTTGAACGTTCACGTCTGCCTGCAGAAGCGCCCGCTGCACATCCCTCACAAGCTCTTTAACGGCAACCTCATCGACAACGGCAACTCTGAAAAGCTTCCTTAAAGCATCATGAAGCGAAGCGCCAAGCCTCTCTAAAGCCATGATATTCTCCGGATTTAAGACCGCTTACACGCTTAAATACATTTAAGCATTCGCCATAGTAGAGCTTGTGAAAGTGCATCACTACTGTTGTTCTAATCCTGAATATTTTGTATCCAGAACCTCAACTATGGCTTGAACAGTCTTTTCACCCAATCCCTTAACGGATAACAGTTCCCTTTTTGAGGCTTGGAAAACTCGCCTCACGCTTCCAAAACGCCTTAAAAGTTCTTCTGCCCTTTCCGGACCTATCCTTGGTAGGCTCTGCACTGCGAGGAGTTGCCTCTGCCTAAGCGTGTAGGTTTTCGGCTTGTGTTTAACAGCTATCTTTCGCCTTTCCTCTTCTTGCAGTTTTTTGGCTAAAGCATATAAGAACATTGCTGTGTGCGCCTCGTTGGGGGTAAACACCACCGAGATATTATGGTCAGCCATAACCTTTGACAGTGCTCCCCAGAAGACTTGCGGAGTGCGAACATACTTTACGGCATTGGTAAAGTCTCCCTCAACAATGAGGCAGGCTTTTCCATAGGTTTTTGCAAGCCTATCAGCTTGCTCGAAAAGTCTGCCGTCGAAGACTGAGCGGAAAAAGTCATGTAGCTCTTTCCTTTCAACAGCGTAGTCCTCAGCCACCACATAGTCCGCTGGGGCCAAAGTCTTCTCCACAACCTCACAGCCAAGCTCTCTCAAATGGTCTTTCACATCCATGCTCTCTCGAATGTCAGCGAACACTGTTATCTTAAACTCGTTTGACACCGACTATGCCCTCAATCAATTAATGGCTTTGCGGAGAACTTAAACCTAACATTTTCATAAGCGCTTAACTGAGCAAACTTCTTTTACCGCGAAAGACGCTAGTGGACTTAGTGAAGTTTAGCAAATGCAAACAGTTTACGTCTGCCGCCGATGCGGAAAAACTTATTCTGCCAGTGAATATTCGAGAAGCCACTTTTGTGAGAATTGTGGAACCCTTTTAATGAGTGCATCTGCATATGGGGAAGTAGAAGAACGTTTTGAAGACTTGGTTAGGGAGTTCTTTCCGTACCAGAGTTTCCGCCCATTCCAGCTTAAAGCCATAAAATTTGCCTACCAAACTTTCAAAGAAGGAAAAATTGGTTTGCTCTGCTCCCCATGCGGCACTGGAAAATCCATATCTGTTTTAACAGCCTTTTTCGCGGCTAGGGAACAAAATCCTTCAATTGGTAGGCTTCTAACTCTAACTAGAGCGAAAAATCAGCTTGAAATCTACTCAAGAGAGCTAAAAAACATAAAAGACCATTGTGGCGCAAGTTTTGCCGCAGCAATCTTCAAGAGTAAGAAGGAGATGTGTCCTCACGCCTTCGAAGACCCAAAGCTTAAGGACATAGCCTACAGGGACTTCCTCTATTACTGCAAGGGTATGAGGGAAGGCTTGTTCGGCAAAACGTGCGAGTATTATGAAAGAACATATGACGGATGGAAGCCAAGCTGGCAAGCCTACAACCTAGTGGGCAAAATAAAGAAAATTGGACCCCTACTGCCAGAGGAAACCTATGAAATATGCCGCGACGCAGAGCTATGCCCATATGAAGTCACAAAGATTCTAACGCGTTACGCAGACATCGTTATTGGCAATTACAACTACATTCTGGTGGATGCCATACGAGGCTCCATTCTAGGAAAAGTGGGAATACGCATGAAGGCGGTTAACTGCGTCTTCGACGAGGCTCACAGCCTACCATACTATGCAAGCGGCTTATTTTCAGAAGAACTCTCATCAAGGTCTGTTAGAAGAGCCTACAAAGAAGTGAAAAACTTCGAAATTGACGATTTAGGCTTTTTAGAGGCCTTATACAGCATTATGATGAATTTTGGGAAAAAAGTTTACAAAAACTATGGGTTGGACGTCGAACAAATAATCGATGGAAAAGTACTTACCGAAACTTTAGCCGAGAAACTGGGAGTCAACCATGAAAAACTGGGCGAGATGCTGCAAGAGCTAGCTGACAAGGGTGAACAAATCCGCGTTAAAAGAAGCGAAATGGGAAAAAGCCCAGTATCATATCTTTCACGTTGTGTTGAGTTTCTCTCAAATTGGGTGGGTTTGACAGGTTCCAGCTACGTGCGGTATGTTAAGGTTGAAATGGACAGAGACCAGAAAAAGCGTGTAAGGCTTGGAATTAAGTGCCTTGACCCATCATTGGCGGCAGGTATAATCAATGAACTCCGCTCCACCATACTTATGTCCGGCACTTTATGGAATATGGACTATTACATGGATGTCTTAGGTCTCGACAGAAGCCGCTGCCAAAGCCTGGAACTTCCAAACCCCTTCCCATCAAAGAATAGGCTTATACTTGTGGATGAAGCAGTTACAACAAAGTTTGAAAAACGCAACGAGATTCAGTGGAGACGCATAGCAGCCCATCTAAACCAAATAATCCAAAAGGTTGGTGGAAGAGTTGCCGTATACTTCCCATCATACGAAGTTATGAGAGAAATAGCCCAGCTAGCAAAACTGGAACAGCCACTTCTGGTAGAAGAAAAAAGAACAAAGATTCTTGATGTTCTAAAGTTTTTAGAAGAAAATGGAAGATGTGTCGTTTTTGGCGTGGCGAGAGGGAAAATAAGTGAGGGCGTTGACATGACAATGGAGGGGAAAAGCCTTCTCTCTGCAGTTATTATTGTTGGGCTGCCCTTCCCAAAAAAGACAGAGATTCAAGCAGCCCTACACAAGTACTTTAAACAAAAGTTTGGGGATAAAGCCATAGAATACACCAACAACATGCCATGTCTAAACGCCTTAGCTCAATCAGCCGGAAGACTCCTGCGCAGCCCAGAAGATAGAGGCATAATAATCATTATGGATAAGCGCGCTGTCGGGAAATTTAAACGGAAACTGCCAGAAGAGTGGCAAAAAGAGATGAAAGCTCATTTGCAGATAGAGAAAATCCTCGCAAGAATAGAGCAGTTTATGGCCAACAGCCTTTAGCATTTAGGGCTCTTGTCCGCAAGGTTTTTACATTTTCCCAACAGAACATTTAAAGAGGGTTAGATTTTGAGCGAAGAAATCAAAATTATTGAGAGGAAGGAGATTCCAAAAGAGGCTGTTATGATTTTCGGCTTTCCAGATGTAGGATTAGTCGGTGTCATCGCAGCCTCCCACCTAATTTCAGAGTTGGGATTGGAGGAGGTTGCCTACATGGATTCAAGGCTTCTCCCCCCAGTGATAGTCTTACACGAGGGGCTACCGCATTCGCCCGTAAGGATTTTTGGAAACCACCGGATTCTCCTAGCAGTTTCAGAAACAGCCTTACGGGAAGACCTAATCTACCCAATAATGCACACGCTAATCGACTGGGGAAAAGCTAAGGGGGTTACAATGATGATCTCGCTGAGCGGCATACCAGTTCAAGATAGACAAGACCTTGACGAATTGAGGGTTTTTGCAGCAGCCTCAAGTCCAGAAGTACTGAAAATGGTTCAAGATAAGGGCTTAGAAATTTTGAGGGAAGGCTACATGGTCGGCCCCCAAGCAGTTATGCTCCAACACTGTGCCACCCTTGGAGTGCCAGCTTTGACGCTTTTATCCCAATGCTTCTTTAATTACCCAGACCCAGAAGCTGCAGCCAAAGCATTAGAACAACTAGCAAATCTAACGGGGGTAAAAGTGGACGTGTCGAAGCTTTTGGAAAAAGGCGAAGAGATACGCCTAAAAGCGAGGGACATGATGAAAAGAACACAGCAAGAACTAGCGAGAATGCGGAAAACACAGGAATACGACATACCATTATACATTTCATAGGAGGATTAATGGAAATGTCAGAGCACAATCGAAGAAGGCGCTCAATCTCTGACATAATAGACGAGTATTTTGAAAACTTTGTAGCTTGGGCTGAAAGGGTAAGAGAAACCATAATGGAAAGACCAAGCTGGAACTGCAGGACGTGCACCATGGAACCATTGCGGGAGGTAATGGTGACGACCGACGAGGTCATAGTGACTGTCGATTTGCCTTATGCGGAGCAGAACACAATAGAGGTTAAACCCATTGGCAAAGACACTATTGAGGTGTCGGCGAAAATGAGGCGGAAAATAAGCTTTGACGATTTTGGCATAACTCACCACAGAGGCGAGTTCCAAAGATTCCATTGCCAGACGCGAATACCTGTGCCCGTCTACATGGACCGCATGGAAATCCGATTCAAAAGAGGCATACTGGAAATTCACTTACCGAGAAAGCATGAGTACGAGATTCCAATAGAATGAAGCCTCAGCTCTCCTCAGATTGTCGTCACAATTCAGACGGCTCTTCTCGCATCATCGGCTTCAAAAAGTTAAAGGCAAAACAGCCAAATAAGCTTAATGAAAACCTTAAAACAAAAAATGCCTAAAACTCTAGGTTAACCCCTTGACTGCAGAAAGGGCAATACAATTAGCCATGTTCATCCTAATTCTCACAGCTTACGCAGATTAAGCGCTTGGGCAAGCTTCACCTACCCAAACGGAAACGTGATCTTAGAGCTGCAGCAAGAGCCTTAAGCTGGACCGTCATCCTCCTAAACTTATACATAGGCATCAAAAAGCTTGACTGGGAATGGTGGTGGTAAACTAAAAGGCTATTTTGTTCTTACAATCTTAACCTTACCAAGTATCTTCCAGTATTCTATTTCAACGCCAGGAGACAGCTTAGCTTTAAGTTCCTCTTCCTCAGGATGAGGCGCATCCAAATACTCGTATGTTTCCAAATCCATAATCTGGACGCTTGTAGGTGTAACTGCAAAAACTTGTCCGCTTCTTTTTTCAATTATTGGCACCTCGGCTGTTGCATCTACCGGTTTAACAATGCTTCTTTTCACGCCGTCAAAAACGCCTATGGCAACTATCCGCGCCTTCGCGGAGCCATGCTTTCCCGGCTTGGACTTTGTTATCTCAACTATTCTGCATGGTTCGCCATCAACTATTAGGTAGCCGCCTTCCCGGAGGTTTCCAACATCAACAGGCTTGCTCACACTATCACCAGCTTAAACGTCCATCACAGCAATTTTAAACAACACCCATATATAAGTTGAGTTTAAAGATTTCGCTGTCGAAGGGAGTAAAATGTTCAAAAGCGCCGGCATAGTGGCCCGCTACGACAAGCGAAACGCCATAAAACTCGCAGAAGACCTAGCAGCATACATAGAAAAAAAAGGGTTAGATGTTTACATCGAAGAAACTTTGAAAGGAAAATTGAAAAAAAGAGGAAACTTCCGCCCGCTGAAAGACATGAAAACAGACCTCATAGTAACGATTGGCGGGGATGGAACAATTTTAAGGACATGCGTTGCAATTCCAAAGCCTGAACCCCCAATCTTGGCAATTAACATGGGTGTTCGAGGCTTCTTAACAGAGGCTACACCTAAAGAGGCTTTTACGGCTATTGAAAAATGCCTTAAAGGCGATTACATAATGGAGAAATGCGCAAAACTCGCCATAACAGCAAACAACGCAAAAATTCCAGACGCATTAAACGAGGTTCTCATAACCGCAGACGAGCCGGTAAAACTGCTATACGCCAAAGTTTCAAAAAATGACGGGCACATTTTAGACTGCCAAGCGGACGGGTTAATGGTGGCCACTCAAACCGGGTCAACGGGCTATTCGCTTTCAGCAGGCGGTCCAGTCCTAGACCCAAATGTTGATGCTTTTGTTTTAACGCCCATATGCTCTCTAAGTATTTTACGCTCAATAGTTTTTCCAAACGACTCAAAAATCACAGTGACCGTGTTAAGGCCTAAACGGGTTATGGTTGTTGTTGATGGAGCGTATAGACATGTTTTAGAATCTGAAAGTTCGTGCATAACAGTTACACGTTCAAAAAATGTGACAACCTTCATAAGGTTCCGGGAAAACTTCTACAATCGCTTGAGGAGTAGACTTATCTTCCGCGGGTTTGGAGGAAAAATCTAACGGTAGCCACTGGCAAAAGAGTCATAGTCCTAGATACTTCGGCTTTTGTGGCTGGTTTCGACCCATTCTCAATAAGCGAGGAGCAGTATACTGTTCCTATGGTTAGAGAGGAAATTTCCGGAAGCCGCATAGCCCAAATAAGGTTTAAAACAGCCATTGAAAGCGGACGCCTAAAAGTTCAGACTCCAGGAAAAGTGTTCATCGATGAGGTTAAGGCTTCTGCCAAAACTGTTGGAGACGCTTTTTGGCTTTCTGAAACAGACATGCAAGTTTTGGCTTTGGCGTTAAAGTTGAAAATGCAAGGCTATACACCGCTGGTGGCAACAGACGATTACTCCATTCAGAATGTAGCGCGGCATTTAGGCTTAGAGTTCGCATCCCTCGCAACTTTTGGCATACGCCAGCCATTGAAGTGGATAAGATATTGCCCTGCATGCCGAAGAAAATATCCCTCAGACTACAAGTTAAGTGAATGCCAAATCTGCGGAACAGAGCTAAAAAGAAAACCTTACAAAAAGAGTAAGAACTTGTAGAGGTGGGATAATGAGCTACATTGAAAGAAAAGTTGTCTATTTCAAAACTGCTGGAAAGGCTAACACAGACACTTTGCTTGGGATTGTTAAGGAATACGCAGAAAAGGAAGGCATAAGGGACATTGTTGTTGCATCCACAACAGGCGAGACTGGCGCAAAAGTCTCAAAAATTTTCAAGGGCTATAACGTTGTCGTTGTAACTCACCATGTTGGCTTCCAAAAGCCAGGAGAAAGCGAACTAAAAGAGGAGTTTAGAAATGAAATTCTAAATAACGGTGGAAAAATCTTCACGGGAACTCACGCCCTAAGCAGTGTTGAGCGAGCCATACGAAAGGATTTTGGAACCCTCCAGCCCCTAGAGCTTATCGCAAATGTTCTTAGGCTTATGGGGGAAGGCACAAAAGTATGTGTGGAAACTGTTCTGATGGCTGCTGATGCTGGACTAATTCCAGCTGATAGAGATGTCATAGCCATAGCTGGAACCGGTAGGGGCGCTGACACAGCATTGCGCATACAACCAGCAAACAGCGCAAGATTCTTCGATTTAAAAATAAAAGAGGTTATAGCAAAGCCTTCCAGCTTCTAAACATCATCGGATTCGCGCTTACTAAAGTAGATTATATCACGATGCTCCACATACCCCAATTTTCTGAAAAGCCTTTTAGAAGCCTCGTTCTCATCTTCAATTAGCGCACAGAAAATTTTGACACCTTGATCCCTGAGCACCCTTTCAGCTTCAGCAACCAAGGCGCTTGCAATGCCGCGTCGTCTAAAATCGGGGTCTACTGCCAACCGGTTCATCCAGCCCTTCCTCCCATCAGAACTGAGAACAATGGCACCGACTAGCCGCCTATTTTCAAACGCTCCTAAGAAGAATTCGGGGTTTGCACCCATCTGCTTTGCTATGGCTTCTTTGCTGTCTCTCCCTTTTGGCTTGAAAGGTAGACTTGCCCTTTGCCAAAGATTGACAAGCTCTTCATAGTGATTTATGGTTATTTTTCGAATTTCCATAGGGAGGTTTTAGCCTCTACTTCTCCTTTTCAACTTCCTTTACAACATCTTCAATTATTTCTAGCCCGGCATCCACAAGCTCCCTTGTAATGTTAAGGGGTGGCACAATCCTCAAAGTTGAAATCCCACACGTGATAACAGCTACCCCACGCTTCCACGCCCTCAACATAATTTCATTCGCCTTCTGTGGCGCTGGCTTCTTGCCCTCTTTGTCTTCCACAAATTCAACACCAATCATTAAGCCCTTACCTCTGACATCCCCGACTATTTCACTTCTCTCTTTCAACTCCTCAAGTCTCTTCATGATGTAAGTTCCTTGCTTGGTGACGTTCTCCAAAAGGCGCTCTTCTTTGATGACGTCTATGACGGCTATTGCCGCAACACACGAAAGGGGGTTTCCACCGAAGGTGCTTGCGTGGGAGCCCCCAACCCAGTCCATTATCTTCGCCTTTGCAATAGTCGCACCAAGAGGCAGTCCAGAAGCCAAAGCTTTGGCACTACATATCATGTCTGGCTCCACATTCCAGTGCTCAATTGCAAACCATTTTCCAGTTCTCCCTATCCCAGTCTGAACCTCGTCATCTATCAGCAAGATACCGTATTTATCAGCAAGTTTCTTTAAGCGTTGGAAGAATTCTGGTGGTGGAACTACATATCCGCCCTCACCTTGAATCGGTTCAAAAACAATTGCGGCAACATCCTCTGGCGGCGCATACTTTTGCAGTACAAACTCGTCTATAAAATCGACGCACCAATAATGGCAATCTGGATAAGTCTGCCTAAAGGGACAGCGATAACAGTACGGGTATGGAACATGATTCACACCAGGCATTAAGGGGAAGAAGTAACGCCTTTGAGCTGGTTTGCTCGCAGTTAAAGACAATGAGCCGATTGTCCGCCCGTGAAAAGCGTTAATAAAAGCTATGAAAAGCTGTTTTCGCGTGTGCCACTTTGCCAACTTAATCGCCGCCTCAACAGCCTCCGTTCCACTATTGCCGAAGTAAACCTTCTTCTCAAAATTTCCAGGAGTGATTTCCGCGAGTTTCTCAGCAAGCGCGACAACCTCATTATAATAAAAGTCAGTGTTTGAGTAGTGAAGAAAGCGGTCACACTGTCTTTTAATGGCTTCAATAACTTTTGGATGGTTATGTCCAACGTTTAAGCATGCCAGCCCAGAGTTAAAGTCTATGTACTCGTTTCCGTCAACATCCCTAACTATGCAGCCTTTACCAGATTCGACGACAAGGGGGTAGAAGCGCACATAGGAAGGCGAAATAAACCTCTCATCCTTTTCTACAAGTTCTCTGGCTTTCGGTCCCGGCGGAGTTACAACGATTTTTGGGTAATTAGCCATATGCCTCCCCAAGTGATTATCCACTTTTAGCCAAAACAAGTTATATATAGCTATCTGTAACTCGCTACAGAAAAACATTTACAGTATAAAATAGCCATTAGCACATTGTTGTTTATGCCTTGATGTTATGTTACAGCCCGTTTATGGTTTTGCAACGGTTATTTCAATGGTTGAGACGTTGGTTTTCTGTCCCTCGCCGCGGGTAACTTCCTCAGTGCCTATCCTGATTTCTTTCAGCTGCAGATCTTTCATGAAAGCCCTTCTTAACAACTCAACTGTGTCAACAGCTCTGCTGATCGCCCGCCCCCTAGCCTTTACAACAATCTTTTGGGCGCCGGAGTTAAAGAAGGTTAGGCAAGCGACCACATAGTTCATTATTGGTTTCTTGCCGATTAGCACCGTGTTTTCGTTTGCTTGTGCTGTTTTGGTGGTTTTTTCCTCTTTGGCAGTCTTCTTAGGTTTTTCCTCCGACATATCCAACCTCCTTCCAGCATCTAAACGCTACGGTGGCAGTTGTAATCGTATCATTATTTTGTTGAAGTTCTTATATTTTTCCGTGCAGAGTTAAATCAGAACACTCGCTAGAGGCTAATTTTCGGTAGTATTCCCAGTCCATGTCAACCCATTGCTGAATCTTTTCAATGTCAGCCTCTGTCAAGTGGCGGAACCTATCTTGCATAGCCAAATATTCCCTAACGGGCTTGCGTTTAGACTTATCAATCAAACGGTCGCTGGGAGGGTTAAGCCTAAACCTCCCATACTCAATTTCGTAAAGAGCCCAAATACCGGTATGCACTGCAAGCCGTCCAATTTCAACAGTTTTGCTGGTGTCATAGCGCCAGCCAGTGGGGCATGGGGCCAAGACATGAATGTATTTTGTTCCTTTAATTTCCTTAGCCTTCCTCAACTTATTAACGAAGTCCACAGGATAGGAAGGGCATGCTGTTGCTACATACGGTATTTTATGGGCAGCCATTATTAAAGGCATGTCCTTCTTCCGCTCCTTCTTACCCGTAGGCGTTGTAGTCGTCCAAGCGCCATAAGGCGTAGCCCCGCTCCTCTGAAGCCCGGTGTTGCCATAAGCCTCGTTGTCATAGCATATGTAGATGAAGTTTGTTTCCCGTTCTGCAGCGCCAGATAGGGCTTGTAGGCCTATGTCCACTGTTCCTCCATCACCAGCCCATCCAACCACTGTTATGTCTTCTAAACCTCGAATTTTTAAGGCTGCTGCTATGCCAGAGCATGTTGCACCAGTAGCCTCGAAAAGCATATTCTGAAGAGGAACGGCAAAAGAGGTGTACGGATAAGGACCTTGGATAACCGTGGTGCAGCATGCTGGCACAACCATGATAACCTTGTTTCCAAGGGCTTTAAAGAGGAGGCGGAGAGCTATTGACGGACCGCACCCAGCACAAGCCGCATGTCCCTTAAGCAAATATTCCTCCTTGGGAAACTCTTTAATCGTAACCATATTTTCATTCCCTTAAATCAACCCATACGGTTTCCTTCTCAACCCTTCCCGCTTTCATCCATTTCAGCGATTTTTTAGCGATTTCTTCGATGGTTTTGAATGTCACATCCCGCCCACCCAAACCGGCAATGAAGCCAGCCAGCAGAGGCTTGTCCTCCATATGGTAAAGCGAAGCCTTAATTTCTGAAGCGAGGAAGCCTTCCATCCCAAAGGATATGTGACGATCAATTGTGGCAATTATGCTAGCTTCTTCAGCAATATTTCTAATTTCCTCAACTGGAAAAGGACGGTAAACCCTTATCCTCGCGGCTCCAACCTTTAAGCCTTCTTTTCTAAGGTTGTCAACGGCAATTTTGGCTTCGCTACCCATCGTTCCCATTGTGCAAATGATTAAATCTGCATTCTCGCACTTATATTTGTCAATGAGCCCACCATATTGTAAGCCGAAGCGTCGCCCATACTCCTTGTCGATTTCTGGTATTAGCTGCTTGGCGTTTTCCATGGCCTCCTGTATCATGTAACGGAACTCCATGTACCATTCGGGTGAAACAAGATTTGCATGGGAAAAGGGGTTGTTCACGTCTAAAATCCACCCAGACCTGTACGGTGGTAGAAAAGCGTCTATCTCCTCTTGGTCATGAATTTTCACGGGCATGTATGTGTGGGATAAGATAAAACCTTCTAGGCATACCATAGCTGGCAGAAAAACCCTCTCATCCTCGCATATCCTGTAAGCTTGAATAATTGTGTCAAAAACCTCTTGGTTGTCGGCGCAGTAAAACTGAATCCACCCTGTGTCCCGCTGCGAAAGCGAGTCGCTGAAATCAGGCCAGATGCTCCAAGGCGCTCCCATTGCGCGGTTAACGACAGCCATAACGATTGGCAAGCGGGAGCCAGAAGCCCAGTGTAAAGCTTCATGCATTAAAGCCAAGCCGTGAGCTGAAGTTGCCGTGAACGTTCTAACGCCAGCTGCTGCAGCGCCTATGCAAGCTGCCATAGCGCTATGCTCGGATTCAACACGAATATATTCGGCATCCATCTCTCCGCTTTCAACAAACTCGGCGATTTTCTCCACAACGGTTGTTTGTGGTGTTATGGGGTACGCGGCAACCACTCTGACTCTTGCTGCTTTGGCAGCGTAACCAGCAATGTGATTTGCCGTGTCAATAATGATTTGAGCCATTTTATTCTTCCTCCCTCTGCATGGTTATCGCCTTAACTGGGCACTCGTTCGCGCATATCCCACAGCCCTTACAATACTCGTAGTCGATTTCGGGAGAGTCATCTTCGCGCCTTGTTATGGCTACGTCTGGGCAGTAAACCCAGCAGAGCGTACATTTTGTACATTTGGAATAGTCTATTATGGGGCGGAAGGTTCTCCAAGACCCGGTCTTTCCCATGCTTCCAAAAGTTGGATAAGATATGGGAGTGAGAGGCATATCTCTACGTGCTTTAGGAACAGCCATCCTTTCACCACCCTTTAATCAGGCGTTCATAGGCAAGTTCAGCCGCAAGGGCGTTCTTCTCTCCAGCGCTGCCCCGCCAGTTCCCCCTTATAGCTTTCAAAACGCTTTCCAATTGAACCTCGTCTGTTGCCCTGGAGAAAGCACCTAAAATTGAAGTGTTAACCACTGGCAAGCCAGCAACACGAAGGTTCAGTTCAAGAGCAATGCCGGTGGCATCAACGGTGGCAACCCGCCAACCCTTCAATCCTAACTCGTCTGGCTTCTTCGTTGAGTTCATAACTATAATCCCATCCATTTTGAGGCCTTCGGTAACATCTATTATTTTGTAAAGCTGCTGGTCTAAAACCACCACATAGTCTGGGTTGTAGACTTGGCTGTGGAGGAGAATGGGCGCATCGCTTATCCTTGCAAAGGCTTTGACTGGGGCACCTCGGCGTTCAGCCCCAAAATATGGGAATGCTTGGACATATTTGCCCTCTGTGTGAGCCGCGTGGGCTAACAGTTGTGCAGCGGTGACAGCGCCTTGCCCGCCTCTACCATGAATTCTAATTTCTCTAAGCAAGCCTTTCAACCCTTCTCGAGAATTGGAAGGTTGAGCGGCTTCCCTTATTAGGGTTTAGCTAAACATAAAGCGAAATCAACATTAAAACGAGAAAGGCCGCACCAAACAATGGAAAAATTATCCTCCTTGCAGCTTGAATAACATTGTCCGTAAGCATACACAATTTTTCCAATGGTTTTCGTCCAATAACCTTCACGCCCGAAATAAGTATGCTTCTGTATCCAAACTTGGCTGGCTCCATGCTTGCCAACGCACCCTTCGCAGCCTCAACTATGTAGCCGATAAGCTTCTCATGATTAATAACTTCGCCTACCGGATGATACCCACGCTCGTTAAATATCACGGCGTTAACAGCATGTGTGTCTGTGGTGAAAACCTCACCATCAACGAAACCTAAAAGCTTAAGCGCATCCAAAATTTTTTCTCGCAAGCTAGAAACCATGTTATTCCCATCAACGATTACATAGGCGGCTTTCTGAGAACCAGTCTCAACGGCCAATACTGTTATGCCACCGGAGCCCATACCATCCTCAACGCTGAACTCCTTCGGCAGAACAGTGGCAGCACCAACTTTAAATGAGGTTACCCGTGCAGAGACACCTTCTTTTAGGCAGTTAACAGCAGCATTTTTCAAGGCATCTAATGCTGTTTGCATATCCACAATGCCGTTTATGCTGTTATGCGCGTTGATGGTGACGCAGGATTCCAAGCCAAGTTTTACAGCCTCCTTCCGAACGGCGTCACCTAATTCTTGCGGAAAATCCTCTGTAGTTTTTGGTGCGAGAGAAAATGAGATTAACGCGGTTTTGCCGAAAACTTGGCAGCACACAGTGGCCAAGCCGTTACTAGCCTTAATGAAGGGAGTAGCTTTGACCTCTTTCGCCGTAAAATCTGCTGATTGAAGAGTGCCAGCAATTATTTTTTGAACTTGGCTTTGGGAAGCTGCATCAAGTTCGTGGCCTAGCAAACCCAACGGCACACATGCAACACCGCCAAACTTTTGCTCTAAAGCCTTTTTAAGCATGAAAGGCAAAAGGCTGCTACCAACATTTTTGAATGGGCCGGGATGCACTGAAGGAACAACAATGAAGACTTTAGATTTTGAACTGTCAAATCTTATTATTGAAACCTCGACATTGTATTGTTCGCTCAATCTTTCGAGGAAACTCTCAATAGGGGCGTTTAAGTCCGCAACCCAATTCATAAGAAAAGCCCTAAAAATAGGGATAGATTGTTCGCCAAGAGAGCGTTTTCCAATAAAATTCAAGAGAAAAATGAAGGAAAAACTTGAGGCCAAAGCAATTACTAACGCAATAACTGAAAATCCCAAAGCAAACTTAATATTAGCATTGTTCAACCACCACAAAAACACAAATGGCATTAAACACAGAAAAGGCTGAAAGATAGAGGCTAACAAAAAGCGCTGAAAATTCATGGAAGAGGTTGAATACAAAACGATGATGCGGAATATTATAACAGCTGAAAAACCTAAAAGGCAAAATCTGACGGCCCAATGCGAAAAAGCCGTAAAAAAGGCTACTGCACAACCCATAACAATGAATAAGAGCCAAAAAGCCCAACAAAACATAGAAAGAGCAGCGGTCCTTCTCAAGTCGTAAATTGGGTCTTCTTTCGACACAAACATTGCCAGAAAATAATTTGTGAGTAATGTTATGGAAAAAAATGCGAAACCCAAAAGTAGTCCATAGGTTAGCCAAAGAGACGGCGGAGTAAAACTAAAAGTTGACAAAAAACTGCTGACCATACAAAGCAACGCTAAAAGTTGAACTATCCTTTTATACGATGGAAGCCTGAAAAGCGATGAGTAGTGTTTAGCCGCCCTATCTAAATGCTGGTTAAGTGAAATGCTATTAGCCACACATACTCACTCAAAGAGTTTCTGAAAGTGCATAAGGCATATTAAAGTGTTGCATAAAAACTTAGAGGAAATAACACTGTTCAAGAAAGTACTCTTATAGTTGAACCATGTGTTGCTTTTGAGGGCAAGCGTTTTATCCTTGAAAATCATTATAAATTTTTGCTGGTGCCATGCCCGAGCAACCACTCCCACCAACAATATTTCACATGCTTGAAAAAAACATTGGGAAAAGCATCCGCGTTATTCTAGATCCTTCTTACGGTTTTGAGGGGGTTTTGGCGGCGGTAACCCGTGAACCGGCGGGCATATGGCTTTCTAACGCTGAGGCAATAGTCCTACGAGCGACAATTGCCCAGCCTATTCCGCAAGTTGCAAGCAGGGAGGAGCGTAGCGAAATATTCATCCACCTAAATTCCGTTCAGAGAATAGAGGTTTTACACACGACTTCTCGTCGCTAACGGAAGAAAACACGTGCGAGGATACATATTACAATTAGGGCTATGGCTGCAGCTATCAGAATTTCTGGTTTCACCTTAACTCCTTCTGTTTCCTCTTCAAAAAATCGTAGTAGTCCTGCGCTTGCAGCGGGCATCGGCGCTGACTCGCTTTTCTTCTTTTTCTTGCTCATTGTGGAAAGCGTCTCCCTATGACTTTTTCATTTTAACATGAGAACTTCTTCATTATTAACCTTGCGTTGTTGTTCAAAACAGTTTTATTTTCGTAAAGGCGATAGTACGAGCGGGTATGTTGATGCCAACCCCCAGTGAGGAGTATCAGTTTGTTTTAGATGCTCTCCAAAAGCACCATACATGGTTCAGGGAATGCATACCCCTAATAGCAAGCGAAAACATACCAAGCCCAGCGGTACGCGAGGCACTGACAACAGATTTTGGAAATAGATACGCTGAAGGCTGGCCTGGAGAACGCGTTTACGCAGGATGCCGCTTCATAGACCAAGTTGAGTTTAAATGCATTGAACTTATGAAAAGACTTTTCGACGCTGATTTTGTGGATGTGCGCCCAATTTCTGGTGTGGTGGCGAACCTTGTTGTTTATACGGCTTTTACTGAGCCAGGCGATGTTATGATGGCCTTATCCATACCTTGTGGTGGGCACATAACAATGGGCAAGAAAGAGCTCGGAGGCACAGCGGGCGCGGTTCACGGTTTGGTGGTTGAATATTTACCCTTGGACTACAAGGAGTTGAACATTGATGTGGATAAGGCAAAGCAACGAATAGAAAAGCTTGCGGCAGAGGGTAAGCCACCGAAACTTGTAATGTTCGGAGCAAGCGTCTTCCCATTCCCCCACCCGGTGAAGGAGCTAGCAGACACAATACATGCAGTGGGCGGAACCGTCGGCTACGATGCCGCTCATGTTGCTGGTTTAATCGCCGGAAAATGTTTCCAAGACCCCCTCCGCGAAGGCGCCGATGTTGTAAGCTTAAGTACGCATAAAACGTTTTTTGGGCCCCAGCATGGCGGAGTTTTGTCTTGGGAAAAGTACGCCGACAAGATTAAGCGTGCCACCTTTCCTGGAATGGTGAGCAACCACCACTTGCATGCAGTGGCGGGTGTAGCAATTGCCGCCGCCGAACTTCTTGAGTTTGGAAGAGAATATGCACGCCAAGTTGTCAGGAACGCGAAGGCTTTGGCCCAAGCATTGTATGAAAGAGGCTTCAATGTCTTAGCTGAACATAAGGGCTTCACGGAATCCCACGTGATTCTAATAGATATAACAAAGTATGGTGATGGAGGTACAATAGAGGAGACTCTAGAGAAGGCGAACATAATTATCAATAGGAATCTACTGCCATGGGACATTAAGGAGGGACGCCACTTCCAGCATCCAGGCGGCATTAGGCTGGGTGTTTCAGAAATCACAAGGCTTGGAATGAAAGAGTCGGAAATGGCGGAAATAGCCGAATTCATAAAACGCGTGGTAATAGATAAGGAATCGCCAGAAAAGGTCGCCGCCGACGTAGCGGAGTTCAGAAAGGACTACCAGAAAGTGCACTACTGCTTCGAGAACGCAACAGAAGCCTACCAATATATAAAAATCAGATAGGCTTAACTAATGGGAAAACAAGTGTCCGTATGGACCATTGGGCATAGCAACCACTCCATAAAAGCCTTCCTAGAAATGCTAAAGGAGCATGAGATACAAGTATTGGTAGACATCCGTCATTTTCCAACCTCAAAAATTGAACATTTCAAAGAAGAGCAAATGGCGAAATGGTTGCCGGAAAATGGGATAGAATATGTTTGGCTTGGCAAAGAGTTGGGAGGATACCGAAAGGGCGGGTACAGGAAGCACATGCGAACCAAACTTTTCAGGGAAGGCATAAAGAGGCTCCTTGAAATTGCCCAACAAAAAAGAATATGCCTCATGTGCATGGAGCCAAACCCAAAATACTGCCATAGACGGTTTATTGCCGCCTACCTTGAGAGAAAAGGCATAAAAGTCATCCACATAACCGCCAAGGGACAGAAAGCCTTACTTAACTTTAAAAGCTAAAAGCAACATAAGCTTGATTGACCGGTGCCGTGGGAATGCACATACATGAGTTTCAAGATATGATGCGGACCCTATACCTTCACAGAGATTCACAGCGGGGCATTGAGAGGACCTTTGAGTGGCTTATCGAAGAAGTAGTGGAATTGGGCGAAGCGCTAAGGGTAGACGATAAAAAAGCTTTAGAAAATGAGTTTGCAGATGTCATTGCATGGCTCGCATCATTAGCTAACATAACGGATGTAGACCTAGAAAAGGCTGCCCTTAGCAAATATTGTGGAAAATGCCCAAAATGTAGGCATTCACCATGTCAATGCACGTTTTAAGACATTAGCCTAAACGCCTCTGCCCAAGCCCAGTTAAAGCCCAAACAGAGGGACGCTTGCTATCTCTTTTTGCAATACCTTTGGTTTCTAGGAGTTTTAGGTGATGCATAACTACGTTGTAGGGCAAGCCTGTTTCTTTAGCAATAGTTTTCGCATCCGTAGAAGATCTCTCAAGAAAATTCAATATCAAAGTCCGAGCCTTCAAGCCCAACTTAACGTTTTTAAAGTCTGTTAGGTAGGCGTTTGGGTGATACTCTTCCCGGGGCATGCCTTATCAAAACAGTTTAGCGATGAGGGTGTAGAAAAGGTTTCACTCTAAGCGAAGCTTGTTAGGCTAATTTGTCTAGGCTTTTTACCATCAAATAACGAGTTAATCTCTTCCCTTACAAGCAGAATCCGTTGACTGTAGTAGCGCGGCAAATTATACTTCTTAATTATGTGTTCAGCAGCCTCAAGATACTTTTCAATGCCACCCCGATAGACTGTTAGGGTTAAATCGCCGCCGCATGTTGGACATTTACCCCGCAGTGGCAAACGCCGGAAACGCTTATTGCAAGATTTGCAGCGGAACCCTTGCATTGAAAAAGCCCGAAGGTTCCCGACAATGTCGCGGATAAAATGTTTTGTCAAGACTTTTAAGGCGACTTTTTGCGCGTCCACAGCCTCAATTTTCTCTGCAAGAGCCAACTGCCCGTTAAGCTTTTCCACCATGGCTTTAAAGCGTTTATAAGCGCTTTCCGCATTACCCATATTAATGTTTGAAGCGGGTACTGTAAAGCGGTAGCCCTCAAACTGCGCTTCTGTTTCAAGACGATATTCAATGAGATCTATTAGTGGGCTAATATGTTTAGCTTCAGCCTTTTCCAAAGTTTTCTGGTAAAACTCTAATGGGTAAGTGCCAGCCACGTCAAAGTCGTGCGCTTGCCTTTGCACCTCTTTTGGGTTGACAACAGATATCAATAGCAAAGGAGCATCCATTATTCCGCCTATTTGCGCTGGCAAGAAAACCCTTGAAAAGTTTAGCAGTGTGTCCAGTGCAAGCATTAGTGCGTCTTCGTCACCGTCGCAATCCCTTCGCTTGGCAGAGTGCCAAATTGGATGGGCATAACAGACATTTAGACTTGTGAATCCGATGATCCGCCCAAGGACACCAACACATGTGTGGGGAGCCAAGCCGATGACTAAATGACCAACAAGGTCTTCAACGTGTCTAACATTATAGTACGGCGGCAGTCCATAAACCTTCACAAGAAGTTCGTCAACAAAGTTTGCCACAAGAACAAAATATTCTCCGCACTTAATCGGAATAATGACATCTTGTATTTTCAGCTCGCATAACTGCTCTGGACTTGTTAGAGGATTGCCATAAGCATCGGTTGTGTAACCAAGCTGAACAAGCTTTTCGACGGAAACCCCAATCTCTAATGGTTTAAAATGTGTTAACGGAGCATTTGTTGCATCAAAACGTATAGTGCCGTCCTTGTAAACGGAAAGGTCGTATTTTGCTCGCAAAACACCTTTCTCCAGAATTTCTGGAGTTTTGGTTTCGTTGGTTAAGCCCTTAACACCCTTCAAAACCTTCAGTGACGACACGCCTAAATGAGTGCAAGCTTGGTCTAGCAGCTCACTGATATTGATGCTTTGCCGCTGATAGGGAACTGCAGAAACTTTACAGACCGGACATTCGCCACCCCCGTTAAGCACTTTTCCACATTTTGGGCAAACATACTCTAAAACCGTTTTAGAACCACATGCAAGGCACTTTCTTCCAAGAGCAATTGTCCTACATAATGGACATTTGCGTTTGACAACTTCCACGTAAACATTTCCACGTTTTGCGGCCTCTAAAGCATCTCTTTGAGAACCACCAGCCAAACCCAAAGGGAACAAAACATGCACAAGAGGTTTCATCTCCCGCCTTTTAGCCTTTTCAGGGCGGCCCATTCTCGCACCAATAAAAGTTGAAGCTTTATCCTTAACAACCACGCCGCAAAGTTCCTCAAAGGTTCTGAAAACATCCGCTTGTCGAAAATCAACGTTAGATTTACCGATGCCAAGACAGAAGGCGAAGGCACACGCGTCATCCCCTTCAACAACTATATTATCCCCAACAACTTTATGGGGTAAGCATATGGATTCTAAAGCCCTTTTAACATTCTCATCCATCTTGCCAACTATACGGCGGGTGCATCCACCATCACACTCCACACTAGCTGTAATTAGCCAGTCCCTAAGAAGCTTGAGCTCTTCAACAGAACTTAAACCTGACCAGAAGAATGTATAGGCTGGATGAAGCGGAACTCCAACATTTAATGAAAGCGCCATGGCCTCCTTGCACGTCGGCTTATTTACAAACGGATTATCAAGAAAACGCTTAAGTCTCTCAACGGATATTCCGGCGGCAACCACAGCCCTTTCAAAATCTCCACTAAACTTCTCGACGACAACTTTCCTTAGATCTTCAGCCCACCACTCTTCAACATATCCGGCGGGAGCAAGGGTCTTCCCTTGGTAAAGGAAATCGCCAAAACTTATGAGGATATCGCCCAGAAACAATATTCTCTCAATTCTATCTCTAACATCACTGAAATTTTCCATAGAAACACGCACAACCGACCCGTCTCTCAATTTCACTATCGGCGGTTCCAAGGTGTCAACAGGTACAGCGATTCCACCTTTCCCGGGAAGCTCAAGGCGAAGTTGAGTGCCGGCTGCGATGAAACCTTGAAGAACAAGCATAGTTGCCGGATGAACGCCCACAGCTGTTAATCCCGTGTTTCTTGCCCTCCCATAACGTAGGCGAAAACCGCCCCGCCTACCCGGAAAGGAGAATATGGGGCGTCCTGCAACAATGTCGTCCATGAAGCCAGATGCTTTCTTTTCAGACATTTCTCTAATATCCTTAAGCCAATCCCAGCCTTGAATGCCCAGCTTCTCCACAATAGCCCAAACCTTTGAAGCCCGCCCAACGATTCCATCGTTGACCACACGAAGTGCTCCTCCCCGAACCTTGTTCGTTTCAATGCGGGGCAAATTGCGGTAAGAAGAAACCTCAACAGAATTAGATTCTGTGCCAGTAACTTCTACGGGCAACCACCGTAGCGCTCTCTGTAGCTCTTCGTCTGAAACGTGATATTGGAAACGGCTTACAGTGCGCTCATAAAGTCTAACCTCCTCGATAAAGCGGGCAATTTCCTCCTCCGTGGGCTTATAACGGTCAAGGCCAAGAATTCTACGAATAAAATCACCAATAACAAGTGTAAGCGCTTGGTCGGTTCCTCCGGCAGAGCGGATTGGACCAGCGAAGTAGATAGCCAAATACTTTGACCTATCATGGTTAGTTTTTATTTTAACCTGCGCAATGCCTTGTATTGGGGCAGCAGTAACCCCTTCTGTAAGGATAGCTAAGGCTGTCCGTATTGCTTGTTCAGCGGCAGCCTCAGGCTCCAAGTGTCCAAACTTTCCGTAAACAATGTCCTCAGCAATTTTGAAGGCAAGCTCCTCCCTTGAAAGTTTTGAGCTCAACTCCCGTATTCTTTCTGCAACGCCCCTCGGACCAACAAGCCCCTCAATAAGGTCAGCCATGTCCCTTGCAATCGTGCATTCCGGCTTAAATTCGGGGTCAAAGCCTTTTTCTCGAGCTTTGGTGGCTATGCTGTATAACTGTTCGAGCTGCTTTTCTAAATTCTCAACATATTTTTCGTAGGATTTGCTCATCTGGATGCCCAATCAACCACTCGGTACTTCATTGGTCGCAGTTGCATATTTTTGTTTTCTAACAAGTAAAAGGCAAAGCTTCCATCGTCCTAAAGCAGCAAAACTATCAAGTTTTATACAAGAAAATGCACCCTATGAGCGGTATCAGGCTTTACAGCTCCTCAAGCCCTCAACAATCTCTGAAACCTTATCCCTAACATGACCGTTCTCAACAACATTGCCAGTAACAATTATGTCTGCACCCGCAGACGCTGCCGTCAGTGCTTGCGCCCTTGTCCTTATCCCTCCACCAACAATTAAAGGGACAGCAATATTCTTCTTCACTGCGCGAATCATCTCTTTTGAAACCGGTTTTTTAGCACCTGAACCGGCTTCAAGGTAAATGAAGCGCATGCCCAAATACTGCCCTGCCAAAGCATGGGCAACAGCCAATTCTGGTTTATCATAGGGTATTGGAACAGCCTTCCCCACAATGCCAGCGGTCCCGCCTTCGCCAACAATTATGTAGCCCAGCGGAATTGGTTCGAGGTGATACCGCTTAACTAGAGGTGCGCCTAAAACTTGCGCGCCTACTATGAAGTAGGGGTCTAAAGAGTTTAATAGAGACATAAACCATATGGCGTCAGCATAGCGGCTTATACTCGTGACATTGTTTGGAAATAGAATCACAGGAAGATCTACAGCTCGCTTAACCGTCTTAACAACATCATCTAAGTGTTTAGCCGATATAAATGTGGAGCCCCCTATCATTATTGCAGATGTTCCACTAGCCCGCGCTTTTCTTGCAATTGCCGAGGCTTGCGAAGGCGTGACCTTTTCTGGGTCGATTAGGGTTACGTGAATTGCCCCTTCTGAGCTGATTTTGTCCAGCAAATATTTTTCAACAGGTCCTATCAAGGGCTCTCCATCCTTTATGCGGATTCCTTAACTTCTGGGGCGGAAAGTTTCCTTACTCCACTATAAAATTTGTCGGTGAAAAGGCAATACGCGTCTATTTCTCCAAGGGCGCCTTTAACTGGAAACTCCTCTTTTGCGCCGCAGCTGCCGCAGCTTACAACAGCTCTTCCCTCATCCCGGAACATTTCAACACGAACTGACGCCTTTCCACAAATAGGGCATGAGAAGAATTTTGGTAAACGCTTCTTTGGAATTCGGACAACCTTTCGCCTTCTACGCCCCATACGCCAATCCTTCATGCAATGCTTTTGAGGATACACCTATCTATTATCCCATCTTCGTCCTTAAATACTTGCCTAATCCCATAAACAATGAGGATGAAACCTTGAAGCTAACACCATCGGTCTTGGAGCTAGACTGGACAGAAGTGGAGGGAAAAATAACACGTTTCATAAAGGATTACGTGGAAAAGGCAAAGGCTAACGGTATAGTTTTAGGACTTTCCGGGGGCATAGACAGCAGCACGGTGGCAGCATTATCCGCCAAAGCCATAGGAGGAAACAAGGTTTTAGGTCTAATGCTTCCAGAAAAGGAAACATACAACCCAAAAGACATGAAGCACGCAAAGCTTGTAGCGGAAAAATTTGGTCTAAAAACAGAAGCCATAGACATTACACCAGCATTGGAGGCGCTTCAAAGAACGATACCAATCTTTGATGCTGGAGACAAACTCTCCAAGGGCAACCTGAAAGCACGAATGCGTATGCTTTATATTTATTACCACGCCAACAAACTCAACCTAATAGTGTGCGGAAGCTCTGACAAATCAGAAACTATGATGGGCTACTTCACTAAGTGGGGGGACGCAGCAGCAGACATATCCCCAATAATGGACCTATACAAAACCCAGGTGAAAAAGCTCGCGAGCCACTTGGGCATACCAAAAGAAATTGTGGAAAAGCCACCATCCCCAACCTTGTGGCCCGGGCAAACGGCAGAAGAAGAATTAGGGATAAAATATGAAACGTTAGACCTCATCCTATACGGGCTTGAACACTTCATGAAAACAGAGGATATAGCTGAGCAGCTAGGCCTACAAAAAGACTTAGTGGAAGGGGTAAAAGAGCGTTGGTTAAAAATGGAACATAAAAGGAGGATGCCATTAACAACAAAACTTCAATATAGGACGGTAGGATTTGACTTTAGAATACCTTTCACAAAATAAGGAAGGAAAAATTTGAAGGAAAAATTCTTAACGGCCCTTGCCCAAATCAGCTGCCAACGGGGAGACAAACAAGCAAACATACAAAAAATAGAAGAATATACCGAAAGAGCAAGGCGGCAAGGCGCAGAGCTCGTTATTTTCCCCGAACTTTCACTAACGGGATACACAATAAGGGATGAGCTTTACGAGCTAGCGGAGAAAATTCCTGGACCATCAACAAACGCCATTGAAAAAATCGCAAGGAAGTGTAAGGTCTACATAGTTTTTGGGATGCCGGAACTCAGCGCAAAGGCACAAGCAACAATCTATAACTCTGCAGTTCTCGTGGGACCAGAAGGCTACATTGGAAAATATAGGAAGATGCACCTACCAACCCACAGCGTTTTCGAGGAAAAAAGATATTTTAGACCCGGCTACCAAGCAGGGACTTTCGAAACAGCCATTGGGAAAATTGGGCTAATAATTTGCTATGACATCTTCTTCCCCGAAGTTTGCCGACTTACACGTTTGGAAGGTGCTCAAATGATCATTTGCATATCAGCCTCCCCATCTGTTCGCAAAGCGTTCTTTGAAGCTTTAACCGTTGCTAGGGCCATGGAAAACGCGGTGTTTCTGGCTTATGTCAACCTTGTGGGCATAGAAGATGGATTACAGTTCTGGGGCGGGAGCAGACTTGTAGCTCCAAACGGGAAGATAATTGCAAAGGCGAAATATGATGAGGAGGACTTAGTGGTGGGCGAAGTGAATTACATCGATATAAAGCCTGTTGAAGCCTTTGTCCCAACATTAAAGGACTTGCGCCCAGAACTCTTCGACAAACTAAAGGGGAAGGCGGAAGAACTCTAGCGAGAATCCTTAAGCTTTTTAACAACCTTTTCTATGCGATTGAAAGCCCCCTCTGACTGTTTATAAGCAGCGTGGGAAATTCGGGTAACCTTCACCATAAGAACCAGAAGCCGACACTGGAACCGTAGCGACACACGCTTCGTAAATTACGTCTGAAATCACAATCAAATCACGTTCAACAGCTATTTTGGCTAAAACTTTAAGTTCATCAAAAGAAAGGACCGTCCCGGTTGGGTTGTTTGGCGAGTTAAGAAGCATCACACGTGATTTTTCCGTGATAAGTGACGTCACGTCATCAATGAAAGGCTTAAACTCATTCCTCTCCAATATAGAAATTGTTACGGGAATTCCGCCCGCCAATCTGACACAGGGTTCATAACAAATGAAACCGTGTTAGGGATTAACACTTCATCGCCGGGGTTGACTATAGCCAACAAAGCAGGGGAAATGGCCTCCGTCCCGCCAACAGTAACCAAAACCTCAGAGTTTGGGTCATATTTAAGGCCTTCTCAGCCAAAACCTCTCGAAGCTCTGGAATACCATTAGTCTGATCATAGTGAGTTTTACCCTCTAATACTGCCTTCCAACCTCTCGCCAAAGCATGCATGGGGCGGCGTAAAACCCAGCTTCTTCCCAACACTCAAATTAATAATTCCTGGAATTTCTCAGTCCAAAGCGAAAAATCGGCGAATCCAGAGGGCTTTATCTTTTTTAGACGCTCAGAAGCCTTAAATTGCAACATCAAACACTTTCCTCTCACCAGTGCTATATAATGGTTAACGTCTTGGAAGCACACTTTTAAATGTTATTGAACAGAACTCTTTTAAAAAGGCTTGTATACAAAAGTGTATTCAAAAACCCCAATTCATAGGAGCGAAACTGAAATGCAAAAAAACAACGTTCAATTATGGCTGAAAAATTCTTTAGAAGACCCCATAGTCAAAATACTCGCAAAAAACAGCCACTTAACAAAAACCCAACTAGAAACGCTGCTAATAGACATTTTAGCCGAAAATTTTTCGGGAAAACCACTAAAATATGATGAAAAAGCCAGATTACGCCTAACAAAGGCAAAAATAAGCCGTGGAGCCTTCAATAGAACTTTAAGGCAAGCGCAGAAAAACGTCATAAAAGCGGTTTACACTGTGCTGCTCTTGGGGTATTTGGGAATCTTTGAAAGCCCAACGCTTGACCAGTATATTGAAATTGCAAATAAGCTACAAGAATACATAGACGCCTACAAAAGCCTGCCAAACAAAACTGAGCGACCAGAAGAACAAATAAGATTCCTTAAATTGCTAAGGGAAGAGCTCGAAAATAGCTTGAAAAAGCTCTCAAATCCATCCGAAGGCTTCATGTGACGTCACGAGTCACAAGTAAAGCAATAGACACTTCCATTGCGAAAATGGGGGAAACATAAAAATAGGGCTAAATAGGAGAAAAAGGTCAAAAACAAGGTTTTTTCTTAAGGATAAAAAGTAACGTTGCATATACTGCTTGTGACTTGTGATGTCATAGTTCTCCATAACAGCCGCAATCCTTAAATGTTCTTTCATGGTTAAACTGTGATGTGTGATGTAACGTGGTAAAAGTCGCAATATGTTACAGGAGAGTCAAGGGGGCAACACATGGTTGATCTTTTAATTATTATCTCGAGCGTTTTTCTGGCTGCGGCTATTAGTGCTGCTATAGAATATTATAGGAACATTGTTAGAATTAGGAAAGAGTACGAGAAAGCTAAGGAAGCATTTAGTGACATAATCTTGAGCTTTAGTAGGGAACTTAAGCATGCAACAGAAGCCTTGAAAACCATTTCTTACAAGGTTGAAGCCGCTTCTGCCAAGGGTGACAATACGCTGAAGGCTGTTAAAGACTTGGAGAATCGACTAAAGCTCTTGGAAGTTAATACAAAGGAGTTGCGTGAGGATAGGGAGAAGATGATAACTCGGATAAGCGATATGGAAAAGCAAACTCGTGACATCACCGAGGCATATAAAGAGGTTCTAGTGAAAGTTTCAACAATTGAAGAGAGAACTCAAAAAGTGCCAACACTTCCTGAACCTGGAGTTGAAGCAGTTATACCAATAAAGAGGGAGAAGGCACTAGCCAAATTAACACAAACCGAACTTGCTGTTTTGGAGATGTTAGCCGCTGAGGGCCCAAAAACAGCCCCAGAAATTAAGGAGAGAATTAGGCTTAGCAGGGAGCACACGGCAAGGCTTATGAAGAAGCTTTACGAGGAAGGCTATTTGGAAAGGGACTCAAGTAAAATTCCCTTCAAATACAGCGTGAAGAAGGAGATGGAGAATTTTTTAAAGAAGGCTGAAACGGAGGCCGCTTAAAAGGGTCTTAACCCTCGTTTGGTATATGGTGCTTTACTATAACTTGTGGTGAATTAGGCGCAATTCTGTACTGGAGACGATTAGATGCGCCAGCCTTTACGAGTAGTCCTTTACCAGCCATTCTTGAGAGGTAGGTGGCCACCGTGCTTAGGCTGATGGGCTCCTTAAACTCTTGTTCGTAGGCTATTTGAACTTCCTTTGACGAGAACCAAACAAGGGGGAAGTTCTTTTGAAGAACTGCCAACAGCTTATCATATTTTGACTTCTTAACGCTAGTAATGCCAACCCCGTGATTGGCGCTTGATGTAACCCCTCCCAGTAACTCCACAAGGTCTAATAGACGCAAGGCTTTGTCTCGCGTTATTTGTCCTTCAATGGATATGCAATATTTATTGCCTTCACCATCGAACACTTCGACTCTCATCTTTCTCGCTGGCACTGCCGTCGGACACCCGCAAATTCTCTTCACAGATTTGCACTTCACAAGATATAGCTATTGCGGTGAAGTCAAGGATATTCAAAAAGCCAATTTTAAACCGGAAATGACGTAAAGCGCTTTATTTCCAAAGATTTTGGATAACAAAGTTTACAGACAATTTCCTTATGTAAAACAAAAGAGTCGGCAAATTGCGCTGGCGTTTTCCAGTAGAAACTATGGGGTGCCTTTTCCAAAAAGAAGAGACACAGAAATAGCAATACGGTGAGAATTAAGGGAATAAAAACACCAAAAATAAGTAAATTCACAAGTTTTTCACAAGGTGTGAAAAGAATATGGTTTCGTTACGCCTTAGTATGACGAATGTGTTCAGCTGTTGTAAGTTTCTTGGCTTTAAGTATATGTGAGATATTAGGGGTGCTACCCCGCTGTTTCCATTGGAAAGGATGTTTGCGCTAAAACTTCTTCGTTACTACAGATCAAGGTGAAACATTTTTAGTTTAGGTATAAAAACTTCTACGAGAACTTTTTTTATTTGTAAAGATCTCTAACCGTTCAGAGTATTTTTCCTTTTCCAGGAAACAGAAATTTTAAAAACTTAAGAGTATTCCAGTTGAAATGATGGGGTGTCTCCTTTTTCTAATAACAGAACATCTACCACTTTTAGGATTTTACTGCTGCTTGTTCACTTTTCTGTATGAGATGCCTTATCTTTAAACTCTTCAAAAATGAGGCGAACACACTTTGCATAAAGTTTCATTTAGGAGAAAGGAGTCTAATGAAGGATACAAGTATACTTGATGAGGTGTTTGAAAGATTCTGCAATACGGTGGGCGTGTTTAAGGACAGGGAGGTTCTCCGGCACGACTATTTACCAGAGAAGCTTCCCCATCGTGAAGAACAGATTCGACGCCTTGGAGAGGTTATTGCACCAGTTTTGAAGGGCGCACGATGTTCCAACATTTTTGTTTACGGGAAAACGGGCACCGGTAAAACTGCTGTGACTAAATATGTCTTGAACCACTTGGAAGTTAAGGCTAAGGAAATCGGTGCACCTGTAAGTTTTTGTTATGTAAATTGTCGCTTGGCTGGAACCGAGTATAGGGTTCTTGCGAGTTTATGCCAGAGTATTAACCTCGTAGTTCCGTTCACTGGGCTTTCTCTTGGCGAGGTTTTTGACCGGTTTAAGCAAGGCTTGGATACTGCTAAGAGGATACTGATTGTCGCCCTTGATGAGGTGGACGCCATAGTAAAGGCGCGAAGCGACATTCTCCTATACGAACTCACAAGAATCAACGAAATATTAACACGCAGTAAAGCCTCCGTAATAGGCATTTCCAATGACTTACGCCTAAAAGAGTTCCTAGACCCTCGGGTTCTAAGCTCCCTGAGCGAAGAGGAAATAGTCTTTAGGCCCTATAATGCAGCTGAACTAAGGAACATTTTGGCCGAGCGGGCGCAAATGGCTTTCCGCGATGGGGCCCTTACCGAGGGAGCTCTAAGCCTTTGCGCGGCTTTGGCGGCTGCCGAGCACGGTGATGCTCGGAGAGCCTTGGATCTGCTAAGAGTTGCTGGCGAAGTTGCAGAACGTAAAGGAGAAAGCACTGTTACTGAGGAGCATGTCCGCGAGGCTGAGAGGCTTATAGAGCATAATAGAGTTGTTGATGCTTTGGCAAATTTGACCTTACACTCTAAACTTGTGATGCTGAGCGTTTATCATCTTGTTAGGGCGAACGGTTACCGTGCGGTTACGGGCGAAATTTATGAGGTGTATAATGAGCTTTGCAGCGAATTGGCTGTAACGCCTTTAACTCAGAGGCGTGTTAGCACCTTGGTTAACGAGCTTGATGCTTTGGGTCTGCTAAACGCGCAAGTTGTGAGCATGGGACGTTATGGACGGACGAAAAAGATCCGCATGGAGGTGACACGCACCCTTATTAAAGAAGCCTTCTCTAATGACAGTAGGCTTGGACGCTTGATTGATTATGAGCCCAAAAGTCTTTCAAAAGATGCGGGTAGTAGGAATTGAAGATGGAAGTTTTGTAAAGGGTGTTGATGAAAAGGCTCTTTTGGCCGCTGTCCTTTTCAAGGGGTTAAAGATTGAGGATGTGACTTTCAAATGGATAACTGTTGATGGCTTTGATGCAACGGAAAAGGCTGCAGAAATCCTAAAACAGTGGGATTTTCAAGCGGTCATGCTTGCTGGAGTGTCCTTTGCCGGCTTTAACGTTATAGACCCTTTAGCTCTTTCTGACATGTTTCAAAAACCCATAGTTGTTGTGGCAAGAACAAAGCCTGATAATCGGGCGGTTAAAAGTGCACTTATACGACACTTCAAGGATTGGGCACGACGCTGGGAGGTTTTTGCAAAATTAGGGCCAATCTATGAGGTGAAGGTGTTGGAAGGTGAGGCCCCATTATATTTTGAAGTTGTTGGGGCAAAGATGGAGTGGGCCAGCCAGCTTATAACAAGTTTTGTTGCCTGTGGCAGAATACCGGAACCCCTCCGTGTCGCTAGACTAATCGCACGCGGCCTATCTTAAGTAAACGGGATGACTTTAACATCTAATGTTTGGAGATTCACCACCGGTACCAGACCGGGCATTGGGATGAACCCTTGCCTTTTCATGTACTCAGTCTGCTCCTGCCAGCACCCAGAGTTAACAACGGTGACTCCCCTGTAATTTGTATATCCGGCTGTGTGGGTGTGCCCGGCGTGGAAAATGTCGGGCACGCGATCTATGACGAGGTAGTCTTTGCTCTCTGGCGCCAACGGTGTTTTTCCTCCATAAACTGGTGCTAAGTGGCGGCACTGCAAAAGTAGGGTCATGGCTTTTTCTGGCTGGGTGTAATTTATTCCAGGAACTGTTGAGATTATGTCGTCTAGGCTTCGGCCATGGTACATGAGAGCTTCAACGTTGTGGAGACTGAGAAGACAGGGATTTCCAAAAGAGTGGATGTTGCTTGCGTCGTGAAGGTTCTCCAGAAAGGCACCGGATATTGGCGGTTGGGGTAAAGCCTTTCTTGGGGCATCATGGTTTCCCGGAATGATTACCACTTCAATGTAGTCTGGGATTTGCTTGATGAGATTTGAGGCTAATCTATATTGCCCATAAATATCCCTTATTGCAAGTTCCTTAACTTGATTTGGGTAGACGCCTATTCCGTCAACGATGTCGCCGGCTATCAAAACATATTTTACATGGCTAGCTATCTCTCGCATTTGCCCATTTCCATATTCGCCCTTTAACCACAAAACAAACCTGTTAAAAAGATGTTCTTGGAATTTTACACTCCCCACATGCAAGTCTGAAGTGAGCACGGCGTAAACAGGAACCGGAGCCTTGTTCGGATTTTTAGGGGCGATGTCTGGGAGGATAATGTCTTCAGCTATCAACAAGTTTCCCCGAGTTTTAGTCACGCTCACACAAATAACCTGGTCCAACAAGAGGGTTCTTGCTTTGGTCAAGAGGTCGGAGGGCGCATTTTGCGGCACCAAAACAGTGGCGCTTGCACTGAAATCTTCTAACGTTAAGAGAATTTTTTGCTTTGCCTCTTTCTTCTCTGTTATCATGCCGATTATTTTGAGTTTTGTGTTGGGCGGAGCCCTTACCACATCAGCAATTGGAGTCGCTCCTCTTGCATCCATTCTTTGCCTCAGCAGTTTTTCGAGGCGTTCAAACCTATCCCTGAAGTATTTAAGGTAATCTTCCAATGTTCCGCTTGAGCTTAGTTTACTGCCAGCATCCTCAATGATCTTAATTTCGGCTTCCACTTCTCTGGCGTATGGGCGGAAAAGCTTTTTCCCCTCAAGGATTAATTGAGGCTGTATAAGCGATCCTCGAAGAATTGTTTGTGGGGATACCTCTTCATTTATCTGCGGTGCTAAAGTTGAGCTTTCAATTCTTTCGGGCTTTTTTACAATCTCTTCTAAAAGACTTCTTTCAATGAAAAGCGGCTTATCCTTTAATGTTTTTATTTTGGCTAAAGCTTTACTTATAATATCAACAGGGTCTTCGGTTGAGGATGCCTTGTTTAAGAATTCGAAGGCATCTTTGTTAAGCTGGTATCCTGCTGCTACAGTAAGCTCGACAGCCTTTTGAAGCTTCTCGAAAAAACTCATAACCTTACCTCTCTCCAATCCCACTTTATTGGGACTACAATGTAGCCTTCCTCGAAATCACCCAAAATTTCTGTTAAACCTTCCATGTAAAAATAACCAGTCAACGCCGCTGTGACAGCGTCTATCTCATGCGGCGTCAATGCACGCTGACTTAGGGACCCGGCTAGTCCGATGCTTTTTAGAATGTTTTGAATTGTTTTCCAGTCTCTTGTTGGCATGCCTAAAGCCTTTCT
>JAGTQI010000069.1 GCA_018396955.1 Candidatus Bathyarchaeota archaeon
TAGCTTTTTCAAGGCTTTCCATAAGCTCAGCATTCTCAATAGTTATTGCCGCTTGATGTAGGAAAAGCTCTAGCGGCATTAGGGATTCCCTTGTTGGCTTACGTCCATCAACAGGGTCGTCCATGCTTAAAATGCCAACTATTTTGCCTTCCGGTGTTCGTAACGGAGCGTAAAGCATGTCCTGCGGATGCCAGTCCACCATGTCCTCCTCTGAAAGACGGCTCGGAACGGCTGTGACTATGTGCTTTTCAGCCTCTTCTAGTGGGATTTCTGGTGGAATATGGAAGAAGTGCTCCCTAATCCACGGGTCCCTCCAAGGTATATAAAAGAATTCGCCAATCTTGTATTTCTCAAATTTTGGGCCAAGACGTTCCTTCCAAACGTGTCCAGGAGCCCTCCTCTCTTTTAGGAGTTTTATCTCCTCTTTTGTTAAACCTGCTGTGATGAGTTCTCTTCGTTCAAGGTTTTCGTCCACACGTCCAATGACCACCCTTCTCCAGCCGAAGCGTTGTATTGCCTTGGCGATTTCCTTAAGCCTTTTACGGGCATCCTTAATCGTCATTATTTTTGTGGAGCTTCTCATCAAATGTCCAAGTTTTTCCGAGAGTTTTTCGAGGCTTTCCCTTCTCTCAATGTTGCTTAACGCTATTGCAACGTGAGAGGCTAAAATTTCAAGAAGCCGCTTATCCTCTTCGTCGAAGGCTGCCGGCTTTTCGCTTTCAACGTTTAATACGCCTAAAACACGGTTTCCAATTTTTATTGGTACTGCAAGTTCAGATATTATATTTTTTATTCCAGCGTCAACGTAGGCTTTCTCCTTTCTGACGTCTGGAACATAAACTGCCTCGCCAGTTTTTGCCGCCATTACCGTTATGCCTTTGTCTCCGTCAAGTGGGAGTTCCAATTTTGGTGTGAAGCTTAATCCCCGTGTTCTTATTAGCTTAAGCTTTTTGCCAACAACCAGGAAAAAGTCGACATTTTTGAACCCAAGAATCCTTTGCATTGCATCTAAAGTTTTTGTGCATACTTCATCCACGTTTCTTGCCCTGTTCAAGCTGCGTCCATAAGCATTCAGCGCCGAAAGTTTCTCCCTTCTCTTAAGGTTGCTTATCGCTATTGCCACATGCGAAGCCAATATTTCTAGGAGCTTCCTATCCTCCTCCTTGAAGGCTGCTGGTTTTGTGCTTTCAACGTTTAATACGCCTAAAACTTTCGTCCCCATCTTCATGGGCGTTGCAAGTTCTGATAGGATTTCTTCGCCGCCCCTAACATAGGCTTTCTCCTTTCTAACGTCTGGAACAATTATTGATTTCCCAGTTTTAGCCGCTTTAACAGTTACCCCCTTATTTCCGTTAAGGGGCAGTTTAAGAAAGAAGACTTTCGAGTATCCTCTGTATGCGACCATTTTTAGAAAGTCTTCCTCCACCATAAGGATTGAAGCGTATCCAAAGCCAAGGGTTTTCTCCATAGCGTCTAAAGCCAATCGGTAAATTTCCTTGATGGACTTTGCGTTATTAAGCCTCTTAGCATAAATATTCAGTTCCGAAAGCCTCTTCTCGAAAAGTTTTCTCCCCTCCTCCAGCCTAACACGTTCAGTTATGTCCAGAACTTGGGCTATTGTACGTGTCCGACCATGGGCATCTTTTAATGTTACGGCTCTAACCTCTATTTCCCTTTCTGTGGCATTCTTCCTAACTATCTTCAGCCTACACTTCGAAAGAACCTTCTCCTCATTTTTGTGCCGCTTCATTTCCATGCAAAGCTTCTTTTTCGTGAAATATGCCTTGTACTCTTCCGTTAAGAATCTTCTGAAATCCTGCCCAACTATCTCCTCTTTTGGATATCCGAGAATGTTGGAAAGCTCATCATTGGCATAGGTAATTTTGTAGTTGCCATTTATTATTGCTATGCCGTCGTGGGAGTTTTCAACAATTGAGCGGAAGAGTTCCTCCCTCTCCGTGAGCTTCTCTTCAATAAGCTTATGCTTTGTTATATCTCTGCTCACGCCGATTAAACCGGCGATGTTTCCGTTTCTGTCGCGGATTGGAACCTTAATTGTGTCAAAAAATCTCCTATGTCCTTTTTTGTCAACTGTTTGCTCTTCCACACGGACTGCAACGCCCTTGTTGAACACTTCCTCGTCGCTTTTACGGCATTGAGCTGCCAAATCCGGCGGGAAAAGCTCCTCGTCCCGCTTTCCGATAATATCCTCCTTTTTCAAACCTACGAACTTTTCGAAGGCGCTGTTCACGATTAGGTTTCGTCTTTCAGTATCCTTGAAATAAACAATGTCTGGAATTGCTTGAACTAAGGTGTGTAGGGTTGTTGTTATTCTTTGAAGGTTATCCTCATAGGCTTTGCGGCTTGTCACGTCTCTGGCTATACCCAACTCGCCAACAATCTTCCCATCCTCAATTAAAGGGACACTTATAAATTCACCAACTAAGTAATCGCCGGACTTTGAGCGGACACGGAGCTCAGCCACCTCAGGCTTGCCAGCAAGGGTTTTCTGGAAGGAATCCACAGCCTTTTCAAAATCTTCCGGATGTATAAGCTCGCTAAAGGGTTTTCCAATCCAGTCCTCACATTTCCAGCCGGTAATCTTCTCAAAGGCGGGGTTAAGCGAAACAATTCTCCCGTCAGATGATATGCTGTAAATGACGTCTGGGGCAGCCTCAACAAGAGTGCGGTACCGCTTTTCGCTTTCAGTCAAAGCCTTCTCCATTCTCTTGTGCGCTGTTACGTCTATGGCAATTTCGAATCGGACATACTTGTTTCCAGGCCAGCTTATGGCTTTGTCTATGCACTTGTACCATTGATTTCTCTTCTTGCAGTGGTACTCCCATATGTGGGTTTTTCCAAGGTTTTCCCCAAAAATGTATTTGTTGGTGCAGAACTCGCAAGGGCTTTTGGCGCCATGGATAACCTCATAACATTTTCTTCCGACAACTTCCCCGCCTAAAACCTCTTTAAACTTGTCATTCACAAACAGTATCTCATAGGTTTCCGGGTCCGCCACATAAACAAGGTCTTCTAAACCGTCAAATAACGCGTGGAGCCTTTCCTGAACATGGGCTACGTTTTCGTTTTTCTCCATGTTTTAGACATCACCCGAAAAAATGCGCTTTTTAGGCTTTCCAACTCTTCAAATTCCAGTTGAAACTTGTCATAAAGCCTCTTCAGAATGAGTTTTTCGAGGTATAATGCTCCCGGTCCGAAGATTTTTTCCGGGGCTTTTTGGAACTCTGTTAGGTTCTGGGGGATTTCTTCTCGTTTTATTTTGAAAGTGTTTTCTAAGTGGAAGAGGATGGCTTGTTTTGGAGAGTCGCCGAGGGTTGATAATCCTTCTTCGATGGCTTCTAGGAACTTTTTTTCGAAGTCCTTTGGGGGCATTTCCTTGTTCGCCTTTAATTAGTATATTAAATCTTAAGATGCATTAAACCTTTTCGAGAATCACCATTAAAATCCTTATGAATCTAAAATCAATACCGAATCTAAAACCCGAAACACTAGAACCTCAACGCTTAGCCTTAACCTTCTTATAGCTGCGCCTAGCAGCCTCCACATAGCTCACAAAAGCGAATTCTTTGCTTTCATCCCATTCTAGGGGTTTTTCAATGCGGTCATAAAGCTTCTTCATTATCATGATTTCGAGGAAACGTGCGCCTATGCCGAAAATTTTCTCCAATCCTTCTGCAAAATCCTCTATGCGGTTCGGGATATCTTTTCTTGGTATCCTGAACTTTTCCTCAAGGTGATAATAAATCGACTGTTTCGCTGACTCGCCCAACGAAGCTAAAGCCTCGTCAACAGCCTCCAGCAATATTTCTTCGAAGCTTTTGCCTGTCAACTTTTGCTCCTCTTTTCCTCATCAAAATGCACGCGTGCAATGTTACATAAGTTTGAATTCCCCGTTATAAATTTTTGCGGTGTCTCAATTTAAGTTGTTGATTGGACGGAATTGAAATCGGATTATTTTTTAGCTTGTTGCGGCGATCCTTAATTAGACTTATGTCTAGCGATTTTAGGCGGACAGTTATAGATGTCCAGGGACTGGCACGTGAGTTTTGGAAGCTGGCACCGTTGAATGCTTTGCGGATTTACCAGCTTGCCAACACCATAATTGAGGATTACTTGAAGGACGGTGAGCGGTTAAAGCCCTAATAAAGAGGCTTAGGCTTCAGCCTTAACGGCTTCCAAGAAGTTTTTTCACTTCTTCTTTTTCCGCCTCGCCTAAGGGTAGGGTTGGCATACGCGGATAGCCTCCTGGCAGTACCAGCATTTTCATCGCCTCTTTTATGCTGAAGGCTGATTGAAACGTTTAACGAGAACATCGTTTATGCGGGTTATTGTCCTTTGGATTTTCGCCGCTTTTTCGATTTCGCCTTGCTTGTAGGCTTTGTATAAGCTTGCGCAGAGTTTTGGATGGGTGTTGGCTACGGCTATAACGGCGCCTTTTCCGCCCAGCACAAGCGTTGGCAATACAACGTCGGCTGTTTTAGCTAGACGGCTGTTTTTTGGCCTACTAGACGCATGGTTTCCGTTATTGCGGCTAGGTTTCCGCCGCTGTCTTTTACTCCAACAACATTCGAATACTCTTTGGCAAGCTCTGCGACTACTGCTGGTTTTAGAGCGTAGCCTGTAAACTTTGGAACCCTGTATAAAATTATTGGCAGGTCTACAGCCTCTAAAACGGCTTTGTAGTGGGCTTTAGCTCTCGGTTTGAAAGCCTAAAATAGTAAGGTGTGACCACCACTGCAGCGGCAACGCCTAAGTCTGCCACGTCTTTGTAGGCCTAATGGTTTCCTATGTGCTAGGCGCGCCTGATCCAGCCACAACTGTTATGCCGCTTTTAGCCTCCTCTAGGACTGAGGCTATGATTTTTTGGCGTTTCTCCCTTGCAAAGTATAGGGCTTCGCCATTACTGCCACATGGCATGAGCCCATCAACGCCAGCCTTCAACCCAGAACCGCACGCAGGTGCGTAGTGCTTCAAGGTATATTTCGCCCTTTTCAGTGAAAGGCGTAATATGATGCACAAATATACCTTCAAGCCTTGTTTTTTTGCATGTCTTATTACCCATTTCTAGAAAAGTATGGGTTTGTTTTCTGTGCTTATAAAATATGAGTATTTGTGTTATGGCTAAAAGCAGATAAGCATGTTAAGCTAAAAAATGTTAGGTGGCCGGCGGTTTTGGATTGGCGTAGCTTGAAGCGTGAGCAAAGGGTGGGTTTGGCTGTTGATATGAGTGATGTTTGCATCATGGTTTGTGCTGAAGGCGTTAAAGCCCAGAATCCACGTTTGAGCGATGAGGCGCTTATTGAACTTGTTAGAGAGCGCCTAATGTATGAGAAGAATTTGCGAAGGGGAAGCCGCAGGGTTGGATAGCTTTAAAGGCTTTTTGAAGCGAATTGTTGAAAGCCTTAACGCTTCTGGTTTAGATTACATGTTTACTGGCGCTTTGGCTGTCAGCTATTATGGTAGGGCGCGCACAACAGTGGATGTTGACGTAATTGTTGCTGCTGTGGGACGTGGCTGGCGGGAAAGACTTATTTCTGCTTTGCAGAAGGCTGGTTTAATAGTGGAGGAGAAAAAACTTGGAGACGCCTTAAAATCCAGCTATTTTATAGCCACTTTTAAAGACAGCAAGTCACCCCTTACATTAGACGTAATCCTCTCCAAAGAGAAGCTTGCTAAAAGGCATGGCAAGATTTTGGGCTTACAAACCTACTATCAAACGCCTGAAGATCTTGTTTTGGCTAAGCTGCGCATGATAAGGGCGACGGTGCCCCGGGAAAGAGCCATAAAAGATGTAGAAGACGTAAAAGCCATCCTAAAATTCACACGGGTCAACCTTGCGGTGGTTAAGCGAAAAGCGGTAAAAGAAGGCACTCTTGAAATTCTTGAAGGCATAATGACACAGGAAGGGTGAGGTGTTTTGGTAAAATGTTTAAGTGTTTTGTAAACGTTTTTGTTTACGTGGAGCGTTGTGACTCAAGTTCAGCTTAGGCTACTAGAAAAAGTGGTTGAGGATTGCGCGGTTTTTTGATTAGAAAACAATCCAGAAAGGGTGTAATAATCCACCCAAAATACCGCGCAATAGGCTTAGGCACAAAACTCGTTAAGGAAACCCTCCAATGGCTGGAACATCCTATGTAGAAACCCTAGCGTTATGGCAAAATACAACTCTTCTTCGAAAAAGCTGGAATGCAAAAAATAGCCTAAAGCAAACCCAAACCCCGCATACAAAAAGCCATAGAAAAACTGGAAGCCCTAGCATTCAAACTTTTTATGCTCCAAAGCCAAAAATACAACATAGAAAAGATAAACGAAATCGGAAAAAGCGAAATCATAAAAATTCTAACAGAACTTTCTGAGAAAGCCGCAATCTCAAGAAAAAGAATCGTACCGCAAACAAAGTCTATCCTAGCCATAAGGAATTCAAAGAAAAAATAGAAAAGCTAAACAGTAAGGAACTTGCAAAAGCGCTGAAAAGGCTGGGCTTCCTAGCGCAGAC
>JAGTQI010000068.1 GCA_018396955.1 Candidatus Bathyarchaeota archaeon
CACCATTTTGCGGCACGCGGGATTGGGCTTAATAGTCGTGGACGACGCCTTCGATGTCTACAAAAATTCGAACATGTTTGTAAGCGCAATCAGTAAAGAAAGCAGCCTAGAAGTCGGCGATTTAAAAGTCTTCTCCGCCATTAAAATTTACACGCGGAGATTAAGCTACTACTATTTTGGTGTCGCTGTGTTCTTGGCATCTGTCTCGTTAGCATTGCCCCACATCCTCAACCAAGCGATGCTAGCTTCGCTTTATTCATGGAGAAATAGTCCAAATAAGCTCGATTGCAGGATTTGCAAACTGGCAGCTTGCAACATTCATTGTGTTGTTTGAAATTTTTATCATGAAAGTCAAAAGCAGGATTTTTAAAATCTAAACTCGGGATAAGACACGATAAGGGCTCTTTTGTCTAAAGAATTAAATTTTAAAAGGCTAGCCTTTTATTGTGGGAAAAATTGTATGCATGAGGTGCGAATAGACGGGGAAACCTTAACTATTGAAGACGTCGTTAAAGTCGCCTATAACAAGGCTAAAGTTGTCATTCCAGAAAAAGTTAAAGCTCGAGTGAAGGCGTGCCGAGAATTTTTGGAAAAACTTTTGGGAAAAGGTGAGGTGATCTACGGGGTAAATACTGGTTTTGGAGCATTAAGCGACGCCAAAATTTCCGAGCAAGAGCTTAAACAACTTCAAACAAACCTCATTAGGAGCCACGCCGCCGGTGTCGGAAGACCCCTAAGCACGGAAGTTGTTAGGGCAACAATGCTTTTAAGGGCGAACACGCTGGCTAAGGGCTATTCTGGCGTCAGACCTGAAATCCTTGAAACCATTGTGGAGATGCTCAACAAGGGTGTGCATCCTATAATACCGGCGAAGGGTTCTGTGGGCGCAAGTGGAGACTTGGCGCCACTATCTCACATAGTTCTTGTTCTTATGGGCGAAGGTGAAGCCGAATATAAAGGCAAAATAATGAGTGGAAGAGAAGCCATGCTAGAGGCTGGGGTGAAACCCATCCAACTAGAAGCCAAAGAGGGCATAGCCCTAAACAACGGAACACAACTAATGACAGCCATAGCCGCCATAACAGTGTATAGGGCGGAAAACCTAATAAAAACAGCGGAGATAGCCGCCGCCATGTCCATGGAAGCGCTGCTGGGCATTTCAGACGCCCTAGACGAAAAAATCCACAAAGTTAGACCCCATAAAGGACAAGCTGTAACAGCCAAAAACATTAGAAGGCTGATTTCTGGAAGCAGACTCGTCCAAACGGGAAAAGAGGCTATGGAGAAGATTGGGCGTCCCCACGACCCATATTGCCTAAGGTGCACACCGCAAGTTTTAGGTGCAGTAAAAGATGCCATAGCATATGTGAGAAAAGTTGTCGAAGTTGAAATAAACTCGGCAACAGACAACCCCCTCATATTCTCAGAAAACGGCCAATGCCTCTCCGGAGGAAACTTTCATGGACAACCAATAGCATTGGCGATGGATACCCTTGGAATAGCCTCTTCAATCGCCGGCAACATTTCAGAGAGACGAATAGCCCGCCTCTTAGATGAAAAATTAAACAACGGCTTACCACCCTTTCTTATACCGCCACAAGCAAAAAGAGGTTTAAGCAGCGGCTTAATGACAGCTCAATATACAGCAGCAGCCCTAGCCTCAGAAAACAAGGTTTTGGCACACCCCTCATGTGTAGATTCAATACCTACATCAGCAAACTTCGAAGACTTCGTAAGCATGGGAACAACAGCGGCCCAAAAAGCCCTACAAATACTGGAAAACACAGAATACATAATAGCCATAGAGCTTCTCTGCGCAGCCCAAGCAATAGAATACCGCGGACCAGAAAAACTTGGAAAAGGAACCAAAAAAGCCTACAGAAAAATAAGGGAAACAGCGCCGCCAATAAAAGAGGACAGACCCCTAAACCCGTACATAGAAAAACTAAAAATAATAATCAAAGAGGGAACACTGACCAAAGAACTGCCTATATCATAAAATTATGGTCGGGCGGGCAGGATTTGAACCTGCGACACTCCGGTTTCTGCACCCACATGTACGCTTGGTAGGCTGGGTGACGCCCACCAAACGGCAAACACTGCCTGTGGTGGACGTCTACAGCATCTCCGCCTGCTGGCCCAGCGCCAGCAAGCTCGGAAGCTCTACCAAGCTGAGCTACCGCCCGCCAAATTTTAAGTGGAATAAATACTAATTTATATGTTTCGTGTTTAGGCTCTACCACTTAGACTTTTTTATAGCTCTAAGCCAAAGGGCGCCCCAAATTATGGCGAAAGCTAAAGTAGTCCAGAAAATAAACAATAACATTTTAATTGCTTCTGAAGCCATCTCCTCAAACATCCCAAACTCCTCTCAAATCAAAATGCGAGTTGAAAAGTTTAAAAGCCAGTTTCCATATGCGAAATAGACTTTCAAGTAGTCATATTTTGGAAGGGGATATATAACAACAGCAACAGTAAACCATTTATAAAATTCAGACTAAAACTAAATCAGCCGGAAAGGGAGAAAGGAAGAAGGCTTCCATCACTACCTCTCAAAATTTTACGGTTTAAAACCACGACTTTTCTCCCTCAAATTACAACCATGATGCCAAGCAGTCCAACCCCTATAGAAAGCATCCTCCCCAGCTTTCCTCCCACGCTTGATTCGGAGATAAGCCAAAACACATAACAAAATAATCGGCGCTGTTAAAGAAACCGACGTGCCCTCATCACACCAACCCTCTCTACAGATTATGGCAATGCCGAAAGGCTCGGTCCTAATAGTTAGGTAGTATTTTATAGACGTGATTATGTTAAATTGCAGCAAAAAAGTGGGCTGTAAGGAACACCTCACTATTTCGGTGGAGCAGTGTATGCGGCTATAAAACTGTTGTTTTACCAACAGCGCTGTTGTTGGTATTTCTGATGAGACTGTCCTTATTCTATTTTCACCAGACTGCAAGAGCTTGCTGAGTGGTTCCGAGAGGACGTTGTTTCAATTCAATGGACAAAGGAACTTAAAAGCATAGTCATCCAAGAAGAACAATAATAGCAAAGAATAACCTTAACACTTCACCCGCTTTTAAAATGCTGGGAAAGATTTATGGATCAGAAGCCCCCAAGTTGAATGTGGGCCGGTAGTCTAGCTGGCTAACAATGAAAGGCTAAAAATGCATTGAGGCCAACGGACGTCGCCCTCACGCGGCGAAGGTCACCGGTTCAAATCCGGTCCGGCCCACTTAAAAATTTAAGTGAATATTTAAAAATATTGGAACATACCTTCTCATAAATTGATTAAACGGCAGCTCCAAATACGCTAAGAAAATCTGGATAGTTTGATATACTTCGCTATTAATACTGAATGTTGCCGTCTCACCCATATAAAGGTCCTCGATAACATTGTAACGATATGGACTGAAGTCCTTGGACCCGTCAGGATTTACAAAAATCACGTATATGTAGATTTTTAATGGGTTTATCGCCGATATTGGTGATGGCGCCGTTGATTGTTCAATCCAGCCACCATGGATTTTTCCAGATTCCGACATTAGAAACATTTCGCCGTTAACAGTGTAATAGGTGAAACTATGTCTTTTTAGCCAAATATAAGAAGCGTTCAGAGAACTAATTAGAGACTCCCTCTCCTTTATCTGTGAATTTAATGAAGCTACGACATCATCTTTTACATTTATTATTTTTTACATTTATTATTGAGGTATAGTTTATTACTACTCCCATTAAACCAAAAGATAAACTAAACATGTTACCAATAATGCGACAGCAATTTTTCCGCCCATCACCTTCTAAGCAACTAATAACAAAGGTTTAAAAATTTTCTATTAGGAACGCTAAGAGAAATCTGTTAAGTTTACGTCGATTTTACGCTTTGTGCATGTGAATAGATTTAACATAGCCGCTGCTTCCATCTATTTTGATTGTGAAGTGTCGTTTTAGTGTTAGGAAAAGAATTTTTTGTGTGAGTTCACCTTTTACTATGTAGTTTCCGTTTATTTTATCTATGCTTCTGACGGATATGTATTTAACTCCTCGAACTTTTTTCTAATATATGCTTCTGCTTTTCTTTCAGCTTCAACAGTTGTTATCTTATATGTCAAGTGAATCGATGATAATTAATACTTAAGTTTGCTTATGAGGGTTTTGTAAAGGTGCGGTGGTGACGTGTTGAGGGTTTGCCTTGTTTCTCCGCCTTACATTTCAGCAGTCAAGTCCGTTGTTGGTGTTAGTTCTCCGCCATTGGGGCTTGCTTATTTAGCTTCTATGGTTAGGGATGAATATGATGTTAGGATTATTGACTCAAACGTTTTTGGTTATAGCCTCGACGATGTTAGGAGAGAGTTGAAAAATTTTTATCCGGATGTTGTTGGCATAACCTCGTCAACACCGTCTATTTATGAAGCCTACAAAGTTGCTGAGGCTGCTAAAAGTGTGAGGGATGACTGCATCGTTGTCTTGGGAGGTCCCCATGCAACCTTTCTTCCCGAGGAAGTCCTTACGGAATGCAGAAGCGTAGATGTTGTTGTTCGAGGTGAGGGTGAGGAAACCTTCCGGGAACTTGTTAATGCAATAGATCGCGGAATTTGCCTAAAGGACGTTATGGGTATAGCTTACAGAAAAGGCGATAAAATAGCTGTCACAAAGCCGAGGCCTTTCATCGACGATTTGGACAAAATTCCCTTCCCAAGCATTGACCTACTCCCTATAGGGAGATATGCGCTTAAGGGCATCAGCTACATGCCAATAATCACCAGCAGAGGGTGCCCGTTTAAATGTTCTTTTTGCGCTTCATCACGCCTTTTTGGAGGATGCTGGCGCGGCAGAAGCCCCAAAAACGTGGTTGAAGAAATCAAGCTTATACACGATAAGTTTAAAATCAAAAACATAGAGTTTGCCGATGACACCTTCACGTTAAACGCCAGAAGAGCCGAAGAAATTTGTTATGAAATTTTAAGGGAGGGCCTCGACATTTCATGGGGAGCCTCCTCAAGAGTTGACACAATAAACAAAGGGTTAGCTGAAAAAATGCGGAAGGCTGGATGCTGGATAGTGTATTTGGGTGTAGAATCTGCCTCTCAGAGAATTCTAAACGCGATGGGAAAGAGGGTAACCATAAACCAAATTATAAAGGCTGTTAAAACGTTAAAAGGGGTGGGCATTCAAATCTTAGGATCCTTCATTCTAGGTTTTCCTGAAGAAACCGTTGAAACAGCTGAGCAGACAATAGCCTTTGCCAAAAAGCTTGACCTAGACTACGCACAGTTTTCAATCTTAACGCCATATCCGGGAACACCAATATACGAATACGCAAGGAAAAACAACCTGCTATTAACAAGGGACTGGTCCAAATTTAACGCCACAGAACCAGTGATGAAGTTGGAAAACCTAACCATAAAGCAGCTTCAATCCCTTTTCCGGAAGGCCTACCTAACCTTCTACATAAGGCCTAAAATGCTGTGGAGATGGATTAAACAAAAACAGTTCCACATCATTAAAAGCACCATAAAAACGGCAACAGACTACGTGAGCTACTTACTTCAACTATGAACCATCCGCTTTTTTCCTTAAGTATATGCGCTCCTCGCAACTCTCCCTATAAGGTCTAATATGACTATAATTTCTCTTGAAAACTAATGCCTTATTCATTCTTTTCAAAACATACTTACAAACAGGTTCAGAAACTTCCCTACAGACCCATCTAGTGTCAAGGTTGAGTCGAAGCGCAAGCCAAAGAATAGGACATGAATTCCTAGAGCGCGTTACAAGCTCATTTTCATCAAGCTTCACAACCTCAACATCCAACCTATCTAATCTCAAAAAACCGTAATAGAAAAGCTCAAGAACATCAACCATAGAGGAAACAGTCCTCGGCATAAGAGTCCATAAAAAGCCATACACATAAAAAATAGCCCTCGCAAAAACCAGCAAAAACCATACAAAACCTTTAACGTAACACCCCAAACGACACAATCCTCCAGCACAGTTAAAACTCCAAAACACTTTCCCAAGTTAAAGTTAAAATTAATTTCTATTATTAATTTCTATTTTTACTTTCTCGTGTAACCGAACAATTATCCTAAACACGTAGGACTATTGGTGTCAAATGATTTTTGAGAAGATTTCAACAAGCTTCTCCTTTTCTTTGTAGATTTCGGCTTCTCTGGCTTTTATTAAAATGTTTAGGAGGTTGACGAGAGGCTTTACTATCCTGGATGTTATCAGGTAGTCTACTAGTTCGTGTTTGAGGGTTTGTATGGCCTTTTCCTTCTCTGCCTCGTAAACGTATATGGAGCTGTCCTTGACTTCGCCGGATAGGCCGGCTGCTTTGTCGGGTTTCAGACAACTTTGAGGCTGGAGTTTAGCCTAAAATTCCCTTTAAGCGTTGAAGCTCGACTTCTAATCTTTTCTTAACAGCCTGCTTGCCGCTTTTGCCTGTCAAGTTTCGGTTGTATTTAGTGCTTACTGATCGACGCCGTTGACTGTTCATTTTATGACACTTTTAATTGAATCCATGCTTTGACCAGAGCCCAGCTCTCCTTTCCGTTTGATAGCAGTAGGCTGCCATTCCGCGTGTCGGCTG
>JAGTQI010000070.1 GCA_018396955.1 Candidatus Bathyarchaeota archaeon
GGACGTAGCCGAGGAGGTTAATTTTTTCGAGGAGTACATTAAAAATTTTCAAGGATTGAGGTTAAGAGGGTTCTTGACATTGGATGCGGTCCAAGTTTCTACATGCTGGAGCTTTTTAAGCGCGGCTACTCTTTTGCTGGCTTGGACATAAGCAAGCCTATGCTAAACTATTCCTTGGAGAAGGCGAAGAAGGCTGGCGTTAAGATAGAGGTTATTCATGCGGATATGCGCAACTTCAACACCAAAAAGAGCTTTGATTTTGCCTTCTGTACGCTTGGCTCCTTAACGGTTGAAACAAATAAGGAACTTCTTTCACATCTGGATTCTGTGGCTGCGTGCCTTGAAAAGGGCAGCTTATACCTTTTAGACGGTGGCATCCAGTTTGACTGGACAAAGCTTGGAAGCGAAAGCTGGACGGTGATAAAGGATGGGCTTGTTATAAATGTGGCTTGGAGGTGTTGCACCGCTAAGCTATGTGGAGCAGAAGATAGTTGTGAGAATAACCCTTGAAGTTATTGAAGATGGGAAAACGAAAGTTTTAATAACTGAAAAGGTTGGCAAGCTGATTTTCCCGCAAGAGTTTCTTGAACTTCTTAACAAGAATAATAAATTTGAGTTTGTTGGATGGTTTAACAATTTTTGATTTGGAGCAGTCGCTTGAAAAGGCTAGAAATTTGACAGACCAACCACCGTGCTGCGGAGAAAATAGGGGCCTAACAAAAAGGTTGCAGACAATTAATTGAAGGGGAAGCTTTGATTGTTAGTATCTTCTTTGGCGGAATCCGCCTCTCCTCTCCCGCCCGCCGAAGTCTCTTCCGCCTCTTCCTCGGAATGGGCGTCTTTGCTGCTCGTAAACTTTTGATGAAAGATTGTTTTGTGTGTTCACTTCCACGGTTAATGCTTCTTTTGCAACTTCAAGTGTGCCATATCTGCCCACGTTTAGGCGCATGCTTCCTTTGAATAGGGTTACGTAGCCGTTTCCTATGCTTATTGTCTCGCCTTCTCTGACTTTGGCTATGTTTTCGTCCCATAGGGTTAAGTAAATGCATCCAGTCTCGTCGCCTACTAGAGCATCACAGACCTTGTGAGGCGCTCCGTCCCTTCCAGAAGCTACGTTTCTAACCTCGCTTTTTGAAACAACCTTTGCTTTCACGTTTACAGCCCTTGAGGTGGGGGTTAATTCGCCTACTTTCACGTCTACTGGTTTTCTTCCAGAGAAACCTTCAATTGCCAAACCTAAATCAACACCTTTATATCTGTTGCCAGAACATATCGCCGACTTTTCACTTAAGCATTTTGGTTGTTTTAAGGCGGCTTTTAGGTCCGTTTAAGTTGCGGTCCCCTGCCTTCCACTTCGTAGGGAAGCTTACCAGTCCTAAAAATGACCAGTCTATCCTTAAACTCTGCTAAGTAGGCTAGAACGAGACGTTTTCCCTTATCTGTTAGGACGTAAACTGGTATTGTTACGCCTAGCTGCAACAGTGCCTTTTTCCCGATTTCCTCTCGAAGTATTTTCGAAGCGCTTGCACAGACAACATCAGCTTTGGCTACGTGCTTAACGTCTGCCTTGCCAATGCATGTATTGCAGACTGAAAAAATTAAAATGTCAGCTTTTGCACTAGCCTCAACTTTCCTAATTTCGCTTATAACTTCTGATTGAAAACCAGCCACGCTTACTGCCAAACGCTTAAACCCCAAATCTAAAGCCTTCTTCACTCCACCCACTTGGTCAATGAATGCTGTTGCTTCGTCAAGAACAATTCCGTTTTCGCTTTTAATTTTTCGGATTATTTCAGGTATTGGTGAGGTCTTCACTATGCCTGTTAGGCGGGCGCCGATGGCTTGTACAAGCCTTCCATTGGAAGTTATGACTGTGCCAGCGCCTTCACAGACAACAACCGCGCAGTCGATAAGCCCCTTTTCAAGCCAGACGCGCATCATTTCGGAAGCCCCGTAAGCCACTATTGGCTCATCGTTGAAGGTTCGGTTTCCACAGCAAAAGCCAAAACCAGTGATTTTCATTTCAACACTTCTCCGCACAGCTTCAAAATCAATTTTTTTAGTGCCGTAAAGTGCCTCGTGAAGGGGACAATACTCAATCCTCGGCTCGCTTAGAACTTCTATGCCTTTTTCTGAAATGCGGACACGGGCGCCGCAACAATATATTTCATGCTCACCTTTAACATGCATGGTGCCAACGCCCACTGGACAAGGAAAATTGTATGAAACGCTTATTATTCCTTGTTTGTCGCCTCGTTAATTTGCTGTTCCATCATGTGTCCGCGGCAATAAACCAGCGCCTTTTTAACGCCGGGAACTTTTAAGGCTTCCCGTTTAATGTCCATGGCTAGTTTGAAGGCTATTGGACAGAAGGGACTTGAAGGGATAAACTCAACCTTAACAACGCCAGGCTCCTCTTCCTTAACACTTTTAATCATATGCATCTCAGCGAAGCTCAAACCAGTCTCCGGGTCGACAACCTTACCAACAGCCTCATACACTTTACTTTCCAGATCATTCAAGCCTAACACATCCAATTTTCTTGGAAATAAAGGCGAAGTCACCATATAAAAGGTTATGGGTCTTTGGCAGCCAACTTTTTCTGATACATCCGCCAGCTTAAAGCCATTGTCTGAGGATGAGAAGCCTTAACCTCGTCAAGCCTTTGAACAGCAGTATTTTGTGGCGCTTTCAAGACCTTTACCGTTTTCTCATGGGCTTCTCTGCAGATTTCCCTCATAGCTTCTATGAAGCGGTCAAGCTCCTCCTTCTCAACGGTTTCCGTCGGCTCAATCATTAGGGCTTCGTCAACAATTGTTGGGAAATAAATTGTCGGCGCATGTAGCCCATAGTCTAATAGGCGTTTTGCAATGTTTAAGGCTGAAACTCCAGTCTTGTTCTTTAACGGCTTCGCACTAAAAACACACTCATGCTTTCTAGGCTTCTCGCTGTTGAAAGGAAGTGCCAAGCCATCAATCTCTTTAAGCTTCTGCATGACATAGTTTGCATTTAAGACAGAAACTTCGGCAACCTCCTCTAAGCCTTCTCGTCCAAGGCTGAGAATGTAAGCGTAAGCCTTCAACAAAACAGCAACATTACCATAAAAGCATCGGATCTTACCAATGCTGTAGGGCTTATCATAGTCTAGGCGGTAGCGTTCACCATCAAAAACAATTCTTGGAACCGGCAGGAATTTTGCCAACTCTTCATTAACGCCCACTGGACCAGCGCCTGGGCCTCCTCCACCATGAGGTGTGCCGAAAGTCTTGTGAATGTTTATGTGAACTATGTCGAAACCCATGTCTCCGGGTCTAACCTTACAAAGTATCGGGTTTAGGTTTGCTCCATCATAGTAAAGGAGTCCACCAGCCTCGTGGACGATTTTGGCTATTTCTTCAATGTTCTTCTCAAATATACCAAGGGTGTTAGGATTTGTCAGCATCAAACCAGCAGTCCTATCAGAAACAGCCGCTTTTAAGGCTTCTATGTCTACGCAACCATATTCATCGGATGGAATTACAACAACATTGAAGCCAGCCATGGCTGCGCTTGCCGGGTTAGTTCCATGGGCGGAATCTGGAACAAGCACGTCTTTCCGCTTTTCAAGTTCGCCATTCAGTTTGTGGTAAGCACGCATCAAGCATACGCCTAAAAACTCTCCATGAGCACCGGCAGACGGCTGTAAGCAAACTTCCGCTGTTCCAGTTATATCAGCAAGCCAACGCTCAAGCCTATAAAGGATTTCTAAAATGCCTTGCACTGTGCTTTCATCCTGATATGGGTGGAGCATGCCCAATTTTGGCAAACCAGCCAAATACTCATTTATTTTCGGGTTATATTTCATTGTGCAGCTTCCAAGAGGGTAAAGCCCCGAATCAACACCATAATTCATCTCCGAGAGCCGAATAAAATGGCGGATAACCTCAGGCTCTGAAAGTTCCGGAAGCTTAGGCGCATTTTTCCTCTGCAAGTTTTCAGGAATAAACGTGTACAAGTTCCCGACAGCCCTCTTAACATCCTCCTCAACTTCCGGCAAAGTGTAGCCTACCCGTCCAACCTTTCCAAGATTAAATATAATCGGCTCGTCCCATCCGGCTTGCCTAAACATCCCATCTTCACCCGCTTAGAACTATTTTTTCAAGCGAATTTACGAGAAGCTCAATATCTTCTTTAGAATGAATTTCCGTTACACAGTATAGAGCCGTTTGACCAAGTTCTGGAAACTCCTTTGAAATGTCCCTTCCTCCATGTATTCCCATGCCTAGAAGCTTCTGATTGACGTCTTTAACGCTTAAGCCGGCGGCATCAAAGTTTACTGTGAACTCCTTGAAATGCACAGATTTGAAAACTGGAGCTTTTACGCGCCTTATTCTAGAAAGAAGATGCACGGCATAGTTAGCCCTATACATTATTGTTTCGCCCAGCTTCCTTAAGCCTTGAGGACCCAACAGGGCCATGTAAACAGCTGAAGCCACAGCACATAACGCCTCATTAGAGCATATGTTTGAGGTGGCCTTCTCCCTTCTAATGTGTTGCTCACGTGTTTGTAGAACCATACAGAAACCATGTTTGCCCCCTTCAATGGTTGTTGTTAGGCCTATGATGCGCCCAGGCATCTGTCTAACAATGTTCAAGTCGTCACGGCATGCGAAAATGCCCAAAAGAGGCCCGCCAAAATTCATGGGGTTTCCAAGAGGTTGGGCTTCGCCGACCACTATGTCCGCGCCATACTCGCCGGGGGGCTTAAAGATTCCGAGGGATGTTGGGTCAACGCCTACTATGAAGAGGGCACCATGTTTGTGGGCTAGGCCGCCTATCTCGTCAACATGCTCTTCAATAAAGCCCAAATAGGACGGGTTTTCTATGTAAACGGCGGCTGTTTTATTAGAAGTTTTGCTCTCCAAATCGTTTAGATCCAGCTGTCCAGTTTGGGGGTTGTAAGCTATCTCCTTTACGCTTATGTCGGCTGGATCAGTATATGTCAGTAGGGTCGCCTTTCTTTCCGGATGGATGATCCTTGGAACAAGTATTTCATTTCGCCTAGTCACCCTTGAAGCCATGCGTGCCGCCTCGCCTAGGGCTGAAGCCCAATCATACATGGAGCAGTTGGCAACATCCATGGCTGTCAGTTCGCAAATCATGCTCTGATACTCGAAGAGGGCTTGAAGTATGCCTTGCGAAATTTCAGGCTGATAAGGCGTGTAAGAGGTTAGAAACTCACTTCTTTGGATAATCTCTTTCACTGCGGCTGGCACATAGTGGGGCCAGCATCCAGCCCCCAAGAAAATGGGCATGTCTTCGCATGTCTTGTTCTTGGATAGCAAGGCTTCAACATGTTTCTTAACCTCAAATTCTGATAGGGCTTCAGGAAGGTTCAGCGGCTTTTTGAGAAGATATTTCTCTGGGATGTCAGCATAAAGCTCTTCTATGCTTTTTATGCCGATCTCTTTCATAAGTTCCTGTTTAATTTCATGACTAGAATTTGGAATATACGGATGGCCTCTTCCTTTCAACAAGCCTTCACCATTGAGAATTAAACACTAGACTGCTGACAGTCTTTAAGTTTTTCAGTCTGGCTTTCCGAAAGCACCTTCAAAGCAGCTCTAATTGCGATTTTCATACTTTCCCTCACCGCTTCATGTTTGAAAGCTGGAAGCCAGCCTGTTTCGGATAAAATGTCTGATATAACCTGCACCGAGACTCTTTAACGCCTCGATATTTTGAGACTGCGAAAATAGCTGATGTTTCCATGTTGACGGCCAAAACGCCAGCCTTCTTAAATCTGAGGAATTTGCTGCGAGTCTCCCTGTAAACACCGTCTGTCGACCAGACCTTACCACAATAATGTCTGGCGCCTTCCATGTTCAGCTGTTTAAGCAGCCTTTCCCTTAGATCTTCAGAGGACTCAACCTTTACTTCCGGCGGAAAATAGTGGTGTGATGTCCCTTCATCTCGTATTGCCTCGGTCACCACAATTATATCGCCAGGTTTTAGAAATTGCTGTAATCCGCCAGTTAATCCAACCTCAAATATTTCTCTTGCACCACAAGCAATCATCTCTTCTAATGTTGCTGTAGCAGCTGGTGCACCGATTGAGAATCGCCCCAACCCTACATCCGCGTTGTTAAACTCCCCACGCAGAGAGGTGGGTTTCTCCGTAAATCCACCAGTCAACAG
>JAGTQI010000010.1 GCA_018396955.1 Candidatus Bathyarchaeota archaeon
AAACCTTCTTTCCAGAACTTCTATTTCCACATCGCCGTAACCATGTCCCTTCCCAAGCCTATGCCCATGCACGTCAACAGCCACCGAACCCTCAACAACTAGGTCTGGTTTTGGAAAGTCTTGTGTTTCAACTCCAAATTTGAAGGCGCCCCTTATTGTAGAGGCGAGGCGCTCCTTTCCCCGCACTTTTTCCGGATTTATTAGTATGAAACCCCGTTCAAGCCTTGGCGAAGCCATAACGAGGATTTTTCCATCTTTTAGGGCGTTTTCCCTCACCTTGCGCTGGGGCGAGTCAGGATTGACAAAAACAACTTTCGCCCTTTTCCATTCCTCAAGCTGACGAAGTTTATCTGCGGCGGCTTCGGCTCCTGTAAAGTTCGGGATTCTGCCCCAGCATGGAAGCGGAAAGGTTGCCACTCCGGCTTTTTCCATCTCCCGCCAGATTTTCTCTCGGAGCTGCTGTTTCTCTTCGGCGATGTTTGACATTTTAAATGAGAATAAAGACGTGGATGCTTTAAGGGTTTTTAGATTATCCCTAGTCTTTTGCCGCCTTCTTTGAAGGCTTCAGCTGCCTTGTCAAGCTGTTCTATTGTGTGCTTTGCGCATACTTGGACGCGTATTCTGGCTTTGTCCCTTGCAACCATGGGATAAAAGATTGGCAGTACAAATATGCCCTTAGTCCACAAGTAATCCGCCAAATCCCTCGCAGCCTTGCTCTTCCCGCACATGACTGGAATTATTGGAGTCTCTGTATTACCAGTGTCAAAGCCAGCATCTTGCAATGCATCTAGCAGGTGGTTTCGGTTCTCCCAGACACGGCGGACGTGTTCCGGCTCAGTTTCGAGGACTTCTATTGCGGCTATGCAGGCGGCTGCTACTCCCGGTGGAACAGCACCGCTGAGCAGCCAACTTCTCGCCTTGTTGTATGCGAAGTTGCGGAGTTCCTCGCTTCCAGTGATGTGTCCGCCTATGACGCCGAAAGCTTTTGAAAATGTTCCCATCTCCACGTGCACCTCGTCCCTTCTAAGTCCATAGTGGCTTACTATTCCTCGTCCACCCTCGCCTAGGACTCCTTCGCCATGGGCGTCGTCCACGTAAACGCCGGCGCCGTGCTCCTTTGCAATTTTAGCTATTTCCCGCAGTGGCGCTGTGTCTCCGTCCATGCTGAAAACTCCGTCAGTTATTATCCATATGTGATTGTAGGGCGGGTCGTGCTTTTCAGCTTCCTCCATAACGCGGGCTAGGTCTTCAACGTCCTTGTGTTTGTATATTGCTCTGTCTGCCCGGCTTAGCCTACAACCGTCAATTATTGAGCCATGATTAAGCTCGTCTGAAACTATCAAATCGCCCTTATCCGCCAGTTGCGGTATAAGCCCCTCATTAACCATGAAGCCTGTCTGAAAAGTAAGCGATGCTGGAGCCCTTTTGAATTTTGCTAAGCGTCTGTCCAACTCCTCATGAAGTATCATGTTTCCAGAAATTGACCTATCGCTTCCGGCTCCGGCGCCGTATTTACGGGTTGCCTCTATCATGGCATTGACGACTTTTGGGTGAGTTGCAAGGTTTAGGTAGTTATTGGCGCAGAGCATTAGCACCTCTTTCCCATTAACTATGCATATGGGCTCGCTGGCGGACTCTAAAACTTTAAGCTCCCAGTTTAGGTTCTCCCGAACCAAACGCTCATATTCCTCAGCCAAATAGCGTGTAGGATGCCTCTCAACCATTCTTTTTCACCCTCAATAAGTCTAAATTTAGGGCGCTTTTAACACTTCCTATAAAATAACGGCGAAAAGAAATGTTTAAAGGCGCCCCTCAACAAAACGCTTTGAAAGCTTGTCAATCATGTCACGAGTCATGGAAGCCAAATCATATTTTGGGCTCCAACCCCAATCCTTGCGGGCTTCAGAGTCATCTATGGACATGGGCCAGGAATCAGCAATCTTCTGCCTAAAGTCTGGCTTATACTCGCAGACAAAGTCTGGGATATACTTTTTAATTTCTGCCACAAGCTCTGCCGGAGAAAAGCTCATAGCCGTAACATTATAGCTTGTGCGACACCTAACCCGTGAAGGGTCAGCCTCCATAAGGGTTATAGCCGCATTTATACAGTCAGGCATGTACATCATCGGTAAGACTGTGTCAGCCCTCAAAAAACAAGTGTAATGCCTACGTCTAATGGCCTCATAAAAAATTTCCACAGCATAGTCCGTTGTGCCCCCACCTGGAGGAGTTTCGCTGCTTATTATGCCGGGGTAACGAACGCTTCGAACGTCAACGCCATAACGGAGAAAATAGTAGTTGCAGAGCAGTTCGCCGGCAACTTTCGTCACGCCATACATGGTCCGCGGAATCAAAACAGCGTTTTGAGGCGTTTTGACACGAGGGGCTTCTGGACCAAAAACGGCTATGGAGCTAGGCCAAAAAACCTTTAGGCAGTATTGCCTTGCTATTTCCAGCACGTTGTAGAGGCTTCCCATGTTAATGTTCCAAGCATTCTGTGGATTTTCCTCGCCAACAGCCGAGAGAACAGCTGCCAAATGATAAACAGTATCAACGTCATATTCCTTAACAATTTTTTCAATGTCCTCTTTTCTTGTGGTGTCTAAAAACTCAAAAGGGCCTGAGCTTAGTAGCGCCTCGCCGGGTTTTCTTTTGTGTCCAGCGGCAACAACATTTTCTCCGCCATATTTGGCTCGCAGTTCCAGCGTCAACTCGGAGCCGATTTGACCGGTCGCCCCTGTAACAAGAATTCTCTTTGAATGTTTTCTGTACATTTGTAAACCCCAAGCTTCAGAAAAGGGCTTAAAGCTTTAGGATTTATAAAAGAGCTTCTGAAAGGAAATTTCTATTTAACTATTGAGGCTGGCGTTTACTCAAGCACTTGACCATGTCTGAATGAATGCCATGCAATGGCGAGTAATCCAATAATGTAAGCGAAGGCTACAAGCAGCGATCTCAAAAGCACAAACCATAATGGTTCTCTAAACAGTTCCGTAAAGGGATTTCCAGGGGCAAAGCTGAACTTTAGATATGCCACTTCCACCGATGGATAAAGCACACATTTTATTATGTTAGATGCTATGTTGTCTGTTCCCGTTGACACGCTCATTGATGTTCCATTTTCTTTGATAAATCCTACAGCACCGCTTCCAGGGAGATAGTTTAGAATCCACGCTTGGCTTGTGAAGACGGAGATTATTGATGCGCTTATGTTTAAAGCCATATAAATGCCGAAGGCTCCAAGGGCAGCCAACAGCGAACTTTTCGAGAGCGTTCCTATGAATATAACCATAGCAATCCACACGAAAGTGCTAATTAAAGTGCCTAGCAATGATAGGGGCAACAAGTGGAGGTTGTTTTGAGGGCCATAAATTATCCAACCGCCAACCGCCATGTAAAGAAGGAGGCTTGCATAAGCCGCCAGAAGAGTTATGAACGCCGCTAAAAGCTTGCCGATAAAAATAATGGTTCTCGAAACAGGCTTTGTTAACAGCGGAACAATTGAACCGCTCTCAAATTCGCCTGAAATGCTGTTCATAGCTACGGCTACTGCAAAAAGAAACATGCCCAAACCACCAACCCCAACTCCAGTGCTAATTACGTAGTCAGGGTTCTGTGGTAGATATTCGCCAGCAATATTGCGAACTAACACTGGCAAAGCTAGGGATAAAGTGGCGAGGGCAAGGGCGAGGGCCATCACGCCTATAAACTTCTTTTTCCGAATGTTCCAAAGTAGCTCGTATTTCACAACTGCCCAGAAGCGGGTTTTCCAATCACTCTGCCATTTTGTCTTCATCACTTTTGACCTCCGAATTCCGTAATGAGTTGCATAAAAACCTCTTCAAGGGTTCGCCCTTTAAAGCTCATGGAAACTATTACGCCGCCAGCCCTCGTTATTTCTTGAGAAATTTGCGGTCTGACGTCGTCATGTGTTTTCAGCTCTATTACTAGCATTCTGCCTCCCTGCTCAACACCGGAAACGAATGGAAGTTTCCTCAACACATCAGCGACAGAGTCTATGGGTTTTGCCAACTCCACCACAAGTGTGGCTGCTCCAGATATCCTGCTGTAAATGTTTTGAAGAGTGTCGGAGGCTAGGGCAACACCCTTATGAATTATTGTTATATGCGTGCAGACCTGCTCCACTTCAAAAAGTAGATGTGACGAAAGGAAGACCGTTCTGCCTTCCTTGGCTATGTTTTTCACCAGTTCTCTAACCTCAACCATTCCAACAGGGTCTAAGCCAAGGCTTGGCTCATCCAAAATTACCAGTTCAGGGTCGTTTAGCAAGGCCTGGGCTATACCCAAGCGCTGTTGCATCCCCTTACTATACTTGCCGATAAAGTCTTTTTCCCTACCCTTAAGCCCAACCATCTCTAGAAGCTTTGGTATCTGCTCTCTCCGCTGTTGTTCAGTCATCCCATACATTCGCCCATAAAGGTCAAGGAGTTCCCAACCCTTCAAATGCTTTGGGAATCTTGGAAGCTCGGGCATATAACCCACTTTAAGGCGGGATTCAGGCACGTCCCCATACACCTCGCGCCCAAGAACTCTAACAGTTCCCCCGTCAGGTCGTAAAAGCCCAACTAAAACCTTTATTGTTGTTGTTTTTCCAGCACCGTTAGGCCCGAGAAAACCGTGGATCGTGTTCTTCTCAACTTGAAGATTCAATTTGTTCACGGCAACCAGTGAACCATATCTTTTTGTTAAACCAATCGTTTCTATTGCCAGAGCCATTGGGTGCCCTCCGTTTTATTTCTCAACGCCTTGAAATAATTCTTCAGCACTATTTAAGGCTAGTTTGCAGGCGAAGTAATACATGGATAATTAGCTGGGCGGCATAAGGTGGTTAAACCTGTCACAACATTTGTAGACAACTTAACAGCATCTCTTTTTCATTCATTGTTCTGTATCGCGTGTAGCCCAGTCTGGGACCCTTACATTTTCAACAAAATCCACGCTTGTAATGTAGGGCTTTACATCTATTATTGGCGAGCCCTCAACAGCGTCCAAGCCTTTAACTGTTAAGGTGCAATTTTCTCTTTTAACAAGCTCAACAACACATAAGCCTATTGGGTTTGGACGGGATGGGCTTCTACTGGCAAAAACGCCCTTTTCCACGTTAACCATGCGCCTTCTCGGAAAAACCAGTAGCGTCCGCCTATTAGCCTCATTATCGCGTAGGTGGAACCAGTACAAAACAATCAGGTGGGAGAACTCTTCAACGCCTTTAAGCCCACTGCAAAATTCTGGGAAAATCCTTATTTTGGCTTCGTCCCCACCGGCTTTTTCAACAACTCCTATAAAGTAAACTTCGCCCTTGCCAACACTTTTCATTTTAGGCTCACAATTGCTTTTTAGCTTATTACGCTTATAACGCTCATGCTGAAATTTAAAAGCTTCAGAATCAGTATTTTGAATCTGTTTTCTGAATTCACAAGTGTTTTAATGTTTTATGGTTAACTATGGTTCGCAGGGTGGAATAATATTGAACAGTCAGATCCTTCAAGCGTGCAAGGAACTAATTGACGACGCGAAAATGAGATGCGCCGACCTCGTTTTTAAGGAAATATGCCTGGACATCTTGTCAAGGGCGCGCAACATTTTAACGGAAAAGCAATTTAAAGTGTTAGTTGCATATGCCGCTGAAAGGATGAGAGAGAAAGTTCCTTTTGAAATTCAACAAGAATTAGTAGCCCCATAATTAAGAGTTTCCAGCATTGGCAAAGTTGAACGTTAACGTTCAAACCTTTCCAATTCCACCCTGCGCGGTTCTTTTTCAGCCGAGCTTATACCCTATTTTTCGCAGAAACTCTTTTCTCGCCTTGATATCGTTTTCTGCTTCTATTCCCTTACTCTTGAAGCCATCAATAACGCCTATGATGCCTCTGCCTTGCTCTGTTTCCGCAACCACAACTTCTATTGGGTTAGCTGTAGCAGCATAAACCGTGCAGACTTCTGGCACTTTTCTAACTTTATCTAAAACATTTATTGGGTAAGCATTTTTAATGAAGATTATGAAACTATGGCCACAGGCGAGTTCAAAGGCTTTTTTGGCGGCAAGCTGCCTCAACTCCTCATCATTCCCTTCATGTCTAACGAGGCATGGCCCCGAACTTTCGCAGAAGCCTATTCCAAACTTTATGTTTGGCACAGCGTTAACTAAAGCTTCGTATAAATCTTCAACAGTTTTTATAAAGTGGGCTGTTCCCAAAATCACGTTGCAGTCTTTTGGCACCTCAATTTTCACGGTTTCAAATTTGAGCATGCGAATTTCAGCCTCCCATTTCAGTTTATGTTATACGTTTAGCCTTCAAGAATTTTATGGCAAAGAGCACGGTGCCAACTGCCACTATGGCTGATGACAGGTAGAAGGCGTTTATGAAGGCTGTGTTTTCTTTAATCCCAAAATTTTTGTTTGGGCGCCTGCGAAGGGTCCGTCTATAAAGATTCCGGCTGGTCCCCAGCCCTAGGGCAACAACCGCATTATGAAAGCTTTTTGAGAGTGTCAACGTTAGTTACGCCTTCCTCTTTATTAAAAGCCAGTTTTTGTCTCCCTTAAACATTATTAGAGTGTAGTCTCCCCTCATTTTCTCGCCATAAAGCTTGAACTCAATCTTGTTGGCGCTTCTACTTTTCAGCGTATATGCGCCCTTATCCCAGATCTCCACCTTTCCAGCGCCATACATCCCTTCTGGTATTATGCCTTCAAAGTCTATGTAGCTTATCGGGTGATCCTCAACCATGACGGCAAGCCTCCTTACGCCTGGCTGTGTTGGCGGCTCTTTTGGGACAGCCCAGCTTTTCAAAACACCATTCATTTCAAGCCTAAAATCGTAATGCAAATGCGTTGCGTGGTGGCGTTGAACCACAAATCTTGGCAATATTTTCACCAAACCGTTAACTTTACCTTCTTAAAGTAATTAACTTTAATTTTGGAGAGGCGCAATTGCACGAATCCGCAATTATTAGGAGGCTTGTGGAGTTTCCATACCTTCCAAGTCCAACATCCGTCATTCATGCAGCCCTAAACATGGTTGAAGTTGAATCAAACGAAGTTTTTGCAGACCTTGGATGCGGAGACGGCTCCGTACTAATAGAGGCTGCCAAAAAATTCGAAGTTTTCTGCGTTGGATTTGAAGTTGACCCAGCGCTTGTCAGGCTTGCTCACAAAAAAGTGGAGAACGCCAAACTTAAACACTTAATCGATATTGTGCGCTCTGACCTATTTACGGTCGATTTGTCAAGGCTTGACGTGATATACGTTTATCCCTTTCCACCAATAATTCCTAAGCTTTCAGAAAAAATAATATGTGAATGCCGAAAAGGCACAAGAATACTTGTCCATGACCAAAACTTAAAAGGGCTCCAGCCGACAAAAAGTGTCCAAATATTCGAAGGGAGCATCCACATCCATTCAGTTCAACTTTACGTCTTATAGCTTAAAATGTGGATTTTAAATCTGTATTTGCGATTCATAAGTTAATTAAATATGCTTAGCCTATTTTGTTGTGTGAATTGGAGGAAACCTCTTGAGTAAGAAGTTAACTCCTAAGCAAAGAATGAAAATAAAAGCTAGAATGGCTAGAGCCCTCAAGGAGGACATCAAGGATCTCTCGGCAGATTTTCAAAAAATATTGATAGACGACTTGGCTACGGCGTTTCAAAATAGAATAAACGTGTTAATGCGTGTGCAAGCGAAAAGGAGCTACTAATGGAGGTTAAATAGGCAAAAGACGTAGTTTGAATCCATAAAAGCTTTATATAAAATTTGGGGAAAATATCAAGAGGTTTGGATGATGAGGCGCTCCAAGCTTGAAATGTATATCGACATTCTTAAGGTACTAGCGCACCGTGGTCCATTGAAGCTGACGCATATCATGTATAAGGCTAATGTTAACTGCAGTGTCTTGAAAGAGTATCTTGACTTTCTGATGAAGCAGAACCTTGTTGAGGAGCGAACCATCGGCAAACGACGGGTGGTTTACGCCATAACTCAGAGGGGCATAACAGTTCTTAAACATTTTAAAGAGCTTAAGCAGGTTTTGCCGATAGTGGAAGAAGCCAGAAATAAGGCTCCAATACCATATTAGTCGTTTTCCCTTTCAGCGAAATTTTCTGAATTTCAATTTTTGTTAGTTCTAATTTTGTTTGATGTTTTTGATTTTGAAGGTCTGCATCTGTTTGTGAATCATTATGAGTGTTTCGTAAGACTTAATAAACTCTTTCCCCCACTACCATACGTACACACGTAAAACACAATGGGGAAACAACAGTGTCCAGCCAAGAAATTCTTGGAAAGAAACCCCTACAAATCCTAGAAAAGATAAGGGAAAACCTTGAGAAATTAAATGAGAAAATGGAAATAATGATTGAACTGCAGAAGCATGGAAGAAGGGACATACAAACAATTCCTCAAGAAGCCCCGTTGGATGTTATGACGCTTTTATCCATGCCAGACCATCTGCGAAAGACAGCCATGACTGTTTGCAGGCTTGGACGGGCAACAGCCGACGAGGTTGCCCAGCAAACTCGCAGGGCAAGAGCCGTTGAAAGCGCCTATCTGAACCAGCTTGTTATTATGGGTTATCTTAAGAAGGAGCGGAGGGGGCGGAAAGCCTACTTTTACGTGGAGAAGGAGAGCCAGGGGTGAAAACCTTGGGCAAAATTGTGGCAATTCACTCCTACAAGGGTGGCACCGGAAAAACCCTTCTCTCAATTAACTTGGCTGTTACTTTAGCTAAGCAGAGAAAGAAAGTATGCCTCCTAGATTTGGATTTTAGGGCGCCAAGCCTTGCCACCCTCCTAAAAGTGGGAAAAGTGGAGCATTGGCTCAACGACTACCTCAACGGAGTTTGTGAAATAGATAAAGTCCTAATCGACCTAAGCGAAACAATAGCCGACCAAGGGAAATTTTTTGTTGGGTTAGCCAACCCCTCGGTGGAAGCCATTAGGGATATGTCCTCAAAGGATAGAAAGTGGGAAATGCGGGCTCTCGGGAGGCTTCTTTCCCTTAGAAATTCGCTTTTAAGCGCCAAGGGCTTTGACTACATAATTTTTGATACAAGCCCGGGCTTGCAATACTCTTCAATAAACGCCATTGTGAGCGCTGACGTTGTTATAGTGGCTTCAACTCTTGACAGCTCAGATGTTGAGGGGACAAGGCGAATGCTGCGGGAGCTCTACGACTTGTTTGAAAAGAAGACAGAAATTGTTCTAAACAAAATTTTGTACGAAGATTCCCTAAGGTCTGGAAAGGAGAAGTTGCAGGCTTTGGTTAAAGAAACCTACGAAGTTCCGCTTTTAGGGGTTATTCCATGCTACTGTGACATTTCAAGGGCTGAGGGAAAAACAATTTTCGTTCATGAAAAGCCAAACCATCCATTTACAAGGATTATGAGCGAGATAGCAACAAGAATAGATAAGATGTAGCTACTGCATTACAAGCTTATTTACAAGCTGGTACACTCTACAGTTTTTACACCTCTCATATTCCTTCTCGTCACACTGCCTACATATTATTCTATTCAACTTTTATTTCAGAGTTCACTGACCAACCCCTCTCCAATAAAATTTTGGAAACCATATGTATAGTCTATATTCTACCCTCGAAATAATCCGAAATCTTTCTAAGATGCCATGGAAAAGCTTATAGAAGCCGAAACATCTTTCATATGAAAAATCGTGGGGAAAACATAAACCATTGGATAATTCAGCAATAGTGTTGGCTGGAGGCACCTCTAAAAGATTTGGCTACGATAAGGGATTAGCCCAGCTAGCTGGCAAGCCCCTAATAATGCATGTTTTAGATGCTTTGGACAAAATCGTCAAGGAGAAAATTGTTGTTGTAAGCTCGAAAGAGCAAGCTGAGAAAATGGCAAAAGTCTTAAAGTCGGATGTTAAGATAGCCGTAGACCAAAGCGAGCTTCAAAGCCCCCTTGTGGGCGCATTAACGGGTTTTAAAGAGGCTTGCGGCGAGTATGCGCTCGTGCTTCCATGCGACACACCACTGGTTTTAAGGGAAATTCTAGCGCTTATCTTGGAACTTTGCATGGGCAAGAATGCAGTTATTCCCCGCTGGCCAAACGGTTACATAGAGCCCCTACACGCGGCTTACTGTGTTGAACCAGCCTTGGAGGCTGCAGAAACCACTTTAAAAGAGGAAAAGTTGGACATGCGTTCCATGGTTGAAAAGCTGCGGAACATACGTTATGTTTCAACTCTCGTGTTTCAGCAGTTTGACCCAAAGCTTAAAATGTTCTTTAACGTTAACACGCCTGCGGATTTGAAAAAGGCTGAGTTGATGCTTAAAGGCTAGACTTTGCCAATGATTTTGGCGTAGTCCTCTGTTGCCTGAAAGAGCTTTTCAATGTCAGCGTCTGTGTGGGCTGCACTTATTGAGCCGAAATGTGTTGGAAGGAAGAAAACTCCCATAACGATTAGGTTTATATGATATTCCGCAAGCCTCTTTCTATCCGCTTCGAAGGCATCTCTCGCATTCCTAACTTGTTTGCTTGTGAAATGCGTGTTGAATAGGGAGCCGACGCCAGTAGCTTGGACATCCACACCTTTAGCCTCAAATATTTCCCTCAAAGTTTCTCTAACCTTTTCGCCCATCTTATTCAGCCTTGAAATGATGCCTCCATCTTCAAGGGTTTTCAGCACCGCCAGTCCAGCCGCCATTGTAATTGGGTTTGCGCAGAATGTTCCTCCATGGAATGAGAAGTTGGGACGCTCATAAACCAGGGGGTTTAAGCGCTCCATAATTTCGCGTCTTCCAGAGAAGGCGCCAACCGGGAAGCCTCCCCCCAGTATTTTTCCGAAAACTGTTATGTCTGGTAAAACGCCGAAATATTGTTGGGCTCCTCCTGGTGCAAGCCTGAACCCTGTAATAACTTCATCATAGATAAGGAGGATACCTCTTTCATCGCAAATTTCCCTTAAACCCCGCAGAAATTCTTTTTCCGCGGGAATGCTTCCGCCAGCACCCAAGACCGGTTCAACTATAATTGCCGCCACCGACTCTTCTTGGGCTTTTGCCTCTACGTCTTCAAAGTTGTTGAAAACCGCCAGCACAGTGTCTTGTGTTGCACCGACCGTTAATCCGGCTGATTCTGGAATATGGAAGGGGTATTTTACGCCTATGTGGAGGGCATCGTATCCTCCATGCCACCCACCCTCAAACTTTATTATTTTGCTTTTGCCAGTGTAGGCTCGTGCTAAGCGTATGGCATACATATTAGCCTCCGTTCCAGAATTAGTGAAGCGTACCATCTCGGCGCTTGGAACCATCTTCACGACTTGTTCGGCAAGCAACACTTCAAGCTCATGGGATGTTCCAAAGTGGGTGCCGTTTTCCACTTGTCTCTTAACAGCCTCCACAACCACCGATGGGCTGTGACCGAGAATGTGGGCACCATGCCCAATCCAATAATCGATATACTCATTCCCATCAATGTCGTAAAGCTTGCTTCCTTTGGCTCTCGCCGTATAGAATGGGTATGGCTCAAAAAAGCGAATTCCATAAGAGACTCCTGCCGGAAGAACTTTTTTTGCACGTTCGTATAAAGCCCTAGACTTCTGAGTTTTTGAAACATAATCCTCCAACATTTTCAAGACCCTTTCTATTGTGTCATCAAATTTTGAACCGAGACCCTATTATAGTTTCTGCAATATCTTGCAGGTTATCATAAACGCATAGAAAAATTTTTAAATGTTTAGCAAAAGTCGGTTATTTTTGCTTTGATTGGATAAAATTTTGTTAAAAAGATTTTTAAAAATAACAAATTTAATATAATTTTGTATTTTATAAGCGAAAAATATAAAAAAATTTATTAAAATCTGTTTACTTTCAATTTCAAAAGATTATAAAGGAGAAAAATTTTGTTAAAAACATGTTAGCCTACTAACTCAACAGTTGTTCCGAGCGCATGTCCAGGTAAGCCCTTTCTGAATCTCGCTCTAACCAATCCCTTCTTGCCGTGCAAAGCTACAATTTTACCTATAATCTTGTTGTTTTTGCCCGTTTTCCAAGCTACTTTCCGCCCGATAAGTCTGCTGGCTTCAGAAACTGTTTTCGTGTGGGGGAACTGGATTATACACTCCTTTGACCTCTGGGTTTTTGGCCCAACTCTATAATTGACAATAACTCCTTTAATTGGACTTGTCAAGTTGGGCCTCCCTTTCAAGGTATTTTTTGAAAATACGTCAAATTTTAAATCTGTTTCGCTTCTTAGCTTTGTGGATTGAAGTTTCCTCTGTCGCGTTTTAGTATGCGCACCTTTTCAGGAATTTTGCCAGCCTCCCAGTCCTTCCACTTTATCTCTTTAAAAACCCATTTTTTTCCTAGGTGAGCCGCAACAATGGCGTGTTTATGCTCTCTATCTAGTGGTATTAGTTCATCGAGGAATCTGAAGAGTTTCTCTATCTGCTGTTTTGGAAAATACGCGTAATAACCGGCATTTTTAACTTCAAAAGCGTAGACATGTACGCCTTTTCTGGCTACAACGTCTGGCAGTGGGTTTAGGCTTGGGTTGCTGACGGGTATGCGAACAGCATTATAACCGTTTTTCTGTAAAAGTTTGACAAGAACGTTTTCGCTGTAGAAGCCTCTTTTGCGCCATTTCCGAATAGCCTTCTTATCGACTTCCCTAACCATCAGCTTCACTTCAAGCTACAAAATATGATGGATGATGTTAAAGCTGTTTCTTTAAAACTAAATTTTTGGCTTTCTTTTGGTTTGAACCTGAACCTTTAGGGTTGGCTTTTCAACTAGGCATTCTTTCAAATAGTCGTCTAGGGTGGCGGCTGGCACCACCTCAATCTTGTAGTCTCTTATGTCTATGGAATGGTCGAAGTTCTTCTTTGGAATCACAACCTTTTTGAAGCCCCAGGCTTCGGCAGCCTTAATCTTCTCGTAGACCCCTCCGACAGCTGTGACTTGGATGGTGTCGCCTACGCCCAGATTTATTTCGCCTGTCACAGCCACGTCCTGCCTTATGGGCTTGCCCTCAATGAGCGAGCATAAGAGTATTGCCATGGTCACGCCTGCTGATGGCCCATCAACGCCGTAGGATTGGGCGAAGTCTATGTGTGTCAAGTAGTCTTGGGCTATGTCTATGCCATATTTTTGGAGGATGACACTTCTAACTTTGGCTATGCTGTCGGCTATGAAGCTCTGCCCCTTAGCAACACCCGTCACTTTGTAATAACCTTTAATTGGGTATTTTCTTGGAAGTTCGCTTCGCTTAACCATAGTAGCTCTCACGCACAGCACACTGCCAGTCATCTCCCCGCTATACGGGTCTTTGACAACTGCCAAACCATATATTTGCCCAAGCTTAACGCCCTCAGGCTTTATTTCTAAGAGCTTACCCCTTTCGTTCATTTCGTGTTCAAGTATTTGCCTCTGAATGGTTTTGCAGTGGTTTTCTATGGCTTCGCGGACATGTCTTCTTTCAACAAGTTTACATCCCTCATTCATTGCAAGTGTAGCGGCAGTCTTAATAATGGAAATGAGCGGTCTGAAACGTGTCGTCAACGCGTCTTTCTTGTTGCTTCGTCTGCGCCCTTCCTCCACTATTTCTTCACATGCCTCCCTGCTGAAGGGGATTAGGTTGAAGCGCTTAACCTCTTGGGCTATGAACTGCACATATTTTCGCCTATTCTCAACGGTGTTTGGCATATCATTATTCATCCTAACAACTTTGCCATAGCCATAAATCCTGTCCATCAAGGCTGGGTGAATCTGGTTTATGCTGTCAAAGTTTCCAGCGCCCACAAGAAAGGTTAAGGCTGGAACGGGTTCTGTGGAGACAGCCATAGCTGCTGTGTCTCCGCCATGCCAACGCCCCCTAATTGTTATTGGCAACTGTCCATCCTCAAGCACTGTTAATAGGGTTACTGCCTCTTCCGGGTCCAAATTCTTAATCTCGTCAATGTATAATATGCCGAGGGACGCTCTGTGGACGTCTCCGGCTGTAACCCTCTGATGCTCCGGAGTCCCCAAACCACCAGTCTGGTATGGATCCCAAGCTATCGAACCGAAAAGCTGGGCGCTTCTGTGACCAGTGGCATCAACAAAGGGCGCATGACCAGAACTGTTGTCAACTATAAGTTTTGGTATGTCGCTTTGCTGTGCTCCGCCAATGCCTTTTAGGGCTCCTAAGCCTCCAATCCTCGAAAACCACCATATGAAGACGCCGAAGAATACGAGGCTTCCACCAGGAATGAATGTCAGAGGAACTATGCTAACAATCCTTCCAATAAAGTAATCCATAAAATTGTGGTTATAGTATTCTTGTAACGGCTCACCTAAATACATGGGGTTCTCGTTCCATAGCTGCCAAGCCTGATACATGAAATAGAAGCCTAAACCCATCAAAAACAAGCCCATAACTATAAGGAATATTTGGAGGGCTTTCAAGCCAACCTTCGTGACAAACTTCCTCTTAAGCTCCTTTAACTGCTCCCTCTGAAGAATCCTTTTGCCTTCTCCAGCCGGATGTATAGAAATTCTCGGCTGGCTTGGCAAAACCGGGTTTTTCCAGCATAAAACGTCAAAAAGCTTTATACCCTTCTCCTTGTAAATTTGGGTTAATTTCTCGGCTAAAGCCCTGCCAATAAGGGACTTGCCAGTTCCCGGATCGCCTAAAAGAAGCAAGTATGGTCCTGGACTGATGGCTGTTTTCGCTGACGGTTTTGGCTTGTCCGGGCTGCTCCAACTCTCGTACCATTTTGTCTTCTCCAGCCATTTCAGCTTGTGGACCCACTCATCCAAACATAGGAAACACTCATTTAGGGCTTGGTCCTGCCCAATAACCCAGTTTATCAAGTTATCGTCAACTGGAAAGCTTTCAGTGCTCTTGAAGTTTTCCCAGTCCCAATTAACCCTAACCTTTCGTCCATTAACGGTTCTCTCAAGTATTTCAACATCATTGCCAAAATAGTCAATGGACAACCATTCCACCCCTTAGACTCGCCAGTCCCTTTCCCCAACCTCAACAAAACCATCCCCGCCGAATAATTATAGGGTTATTTCAAAAATGGCAATATGAAAAAACCAAAAACATAGACGTCACAGCTGCCAAAAATTCGACAAGCGAAAAATCTCTTTCAAAATAAAAGGCTAAAAATAGTCTCGTTTACCGGCAAGAAGAAAAACAATAAGTCGAAAATTAATGAATAAGCCGACTTAGCATAAAAGCGCTATTTTGATGAGATAAAAACACAAAATGAAAAACCATTTTTGAGCCTGAAATTGCAAAAGAAGCCTTTTGTTCGATTTTCACTTTTACTGTTAAGCCAAACTTATGGACTTCGCTGCTGCTCCCTAAAGAAACCGACGAAAATCTCCATGCCAGCAAACGCCCACAAACCTTCGAGAGAACTTCGAGGTTTTCCAAGCACAAAATGGGAAACGGACGGAGAGTTTTTGGAAAAGGAAAAGATGAATGTGTAGCCTTGCCGGATTTTGCACTATTCAAAATGTTTTGTTGTGAAAAAGGATGCTTAGGTGATTCACTTGGTTGATGCTTTTGTATACGCCAGACTGGTTTTCACAAAGTTTCTGGCTTGGGAAGCTGTGCTGAGAAAGAAGCTTTTTCTGGGCGTTTTTGCCATGGATGTGATAAGTTGTCTTATCTGGTGTAGGCTAAGTGTCCAATATTTTTGAGCTTTATGTATTTCCCTTTTACTTTTAGGTTGCTCTAGTTGCATTGGTATTACTTTGAAATTTTATATTTCACCAGAGCTTTCCGAAAGCGTTGCATGTTAAAACTTGTATACGAAAGCATCGACAAAACCCGCAGTTTCAGCCTTTGAAAAAGGTTATGTGACTCCAACGATATGTTAAGCTTTATGAAAACTGGGGAGATCATCCGGGAGTTTGTTGCTAAAGACGGACGAAAAGTAATCCTCAGAACCCTTAAGTGGGAAGACCTTGACGACTTATTAGACTTGATTAACTCTCTTGTCGAGGAAGGCGCAAACATCCTAAAAACAGAAAAAGTTTCGAAAGAAGAGGAAATCGAGTGGCTTTCAAGTGTTTTAGCCCGCATGAAAAGAGGCGAAATATTTTGTGTGGCTGCAGAGGTTGAAGGACATTTAGTAGCCAACTCTGAAGTCATGAAAGGAACTGGCTATTCAAGGCATGTAGGCTTTATAGGTATAGCTATAAAAAAGGGGTTTAGGGGGATTGGCATAGGAACCGAAATGATGAAGGCTTTAGAGGAACACGCCAGGAAAATCGGCTTAAAAGTTCTGACCCTGGCGGTTTTTGCAAATAACCAGCACGCCATAAACCTTTACAAGAAAATGGGGTTTGTCGAGACTGGTCGAGTTCCGAAAAGATTTTTCAAAGATGGCACCTACATAGACGAAATCATAATGACAAAAATGCTTGAATAGCTAACGGAGGTGAAAAAGGGTTGCCAACCTTCAAAGTTTACAATGTAACGTATAGTTTTTCCACAAAAGGTGAAATTGAATTTGTAGACTTAACCGAAAGAGTTCAGGAGGCGGTTTCCCGTTCAGGAGTAAAAAACGGCATAGTGCATGTTTTCGCCCCCCATGCAACTGGGGTACTAATTCTAACTGAAAGCGAGTATGGCCTACTAAATGACATTAGGGCTTTGCTGGAAAAGCTTGTTCCGAAAGGAGCTGGTTATATGCATCCTTCTAACGCGCATTCCCATTTAAGGTCTGTTTTGCTTCCTCCAGACAAGACTCTACCCGTCATGGATGGTAGAGTGGAGTTTGGGACATGGCAGTCGCTTCTGTTTGTTGAGACAGATGTGCACCCAAGAAGGAGAACAGTAATAATTCAAGTGATGGGAGAAGTAAGCGAATAGGAACATAACAAAAGAAAAAGAGCATTATGTGTCACCTCTCAGACACCAAAGTCGTCTTGCTGTTAGAATGTAGTAGTGCCGAGTAACCTTACGCCCTTTTTTCGCCAGTATTTTTCTGCGAGTTTTTCTACGACTTCTTTATCTTTCACTCTGTCGAAATTCTTGACAAGAGGCACCATCCCTATTAGATTTATCAATTCTTCTAGGGAAAAATTCCATCAAGCCTTTTATCAAAGATCGGAAGACCACCAAAACCAGTGGTAGCGACAACAACAAAAACCTCCTAGAAAAATTTGAACCAATCCCAAAAAGAAATGTGAGCCAATTTTTCTAGAACCAGCGGAAATAGAAGCCCTAAAACTTGTGGAACTGGAGAAGCTAGCCTTCGAGGAAGCTGCCAAAAAATGAAAGTTTCAAGAAATACTGTTTGGAGACCAGCTAAAAAAGCAAGAGAAAAACTTGCAAGGGGCCATTGTCGAGAGCAGAGAAATCCTAATTCAACATAAATAGCAAACTTCGCAAACAATCAACATCACTTATTAGACTTTTTTCAAAGAATTTTGATAAAAGCTTGATGCATATTTTACATTTGAAAAATTTATTTTTCATATTTTTGCATAAAAAATTATGTTTCGCAATTTTACGTACACAGCAGAAAAGGAAAAGGCACATTCCTTTTAACATCGATGGGAGTCAACATTATCCACACGTTTGGTTTTTAAGCCATTGCTCCTTGCGTGGGCTAATATGCAATAAGAGCCTTTGAGTTTTGTTTTTTTTATGTATATTTAAGGTTCGTTTATTTTCGATTTTCCGAAACGTTTAATAGGGCGTTATGTTTGAAATTTACGAGTGCTCGTAATTTGGTGAAGTTCGGTTTGGTCGTTGAGCTTTCCCATGAGGCTGAGGAGTATTTAGAAGCCATCTACAAGCTTCAGAAGAGGGGTGGAGTTGCCAGAACAAAGGAGCTAGCTGAGGAACTAAACGTTGTGCCGGGCTCTATAACGAACACTATTGCACATCTCGAGAAGCATGGACTTGTGGAGCACACGCCATATAGAGGTGTAAGGCTCACCGCAGAGGGCGAGAGGCTAGCTCTAAACATTATTAGAAGGCATAGGCTTGCCGAGAGGTTACTTACGGACATCTTAGAGGCTGAGTGGGGCGACGTCCATGAAAGTGCTTGCAAGCTTGAACATGCCTTAACAGAAGATGTGCTCTCTCTTTTGGAAAAGAGGTTGGGCTATCCGAAATTTTGCCCACATGGAAACCCCATACCAACCGAAAGCGGCGAAGTCAGCGATGTTGAATGTTTTCCGCTAACTTCAGTTGCTGCAAACCAGACGTGCACCATTGCCAGAATCATCAATGAAAGGAGGGAGATGCTCCTTGCGTTGGCTGCTAAAGGAATAAAGCCCAACGTTCCAGTTCACGTTGTCAAATTAAGACGGAGGAAAGTCGTTCTCTGCGTTGCTGGAAGAGAGCAGACGATAAGCCGCAGGGAAGCCGAAAGCATCTGGGTTAAAACCGCAGAGGTGAAAACAAACAATGTTTAGGAATAGGCGGAATGCTCAAAGACGAGGCGGGTCAAAAAATGAGGGCGAATTATACGCCTTGACAGACTTGGCTGAAGGCGAAAAAGGCATAATGGTCAAAGCTTTGGGAGGCTTCGGTCTTGTCAGAAGGCTTGCAGAGATGGGTCTAACACCTGGAGTTGAAGTTAAACTGTTGAGGAAGGGCTCCTTCGGCGGACCCGTTGAAATTGAAGTTAGGGGAGTAGCCCTCGCACTTGGGCGGGGAGTAGCCTCAAGGGTGCTAGTCAAACCATCCAAAGATGAGCATCATGACTAAAGAGTTGAGGGTGGCGCTTGCAGGAAACGCCAACGTGGGAAAAAGCGTCATATTCAACCAGCTTACAGGCTTGAATCAGGTTGTGGGAAACTGGCCAGGCAAAACAGTGGAGCGTGCTGAGGGAACGCTACACTTTAAAGGCTACGCTATACGTATTATTGACTTGCCGGGCATATACTCGCTTTCAACTTTCTCCATAGAAGAGATTGTTTCAAGGGACTATATTGCCGTTGAAAAGCCAGACATAATAGTTAATGTTGTTGACGCTTCGGCCCTAGAGCGTAACCTCTATTTTACGTTGCAGCTTTTGGAGCTTGAAGCTCCAATAGTGATGGCGCTAAACCAAGTGGACTACGCAGCGAAAAAGGGTATACGCATAAACACTGAGAAGCTTTCAGAGATTTTGGGCGTGCCCGTCGTTCCAACAGTAGCAATCACTGGAAGCGGAATAAACGAGCTTCTCACAACGGTTATTGCGGTGGCAAGTGGCGAAAAAAAGCTTCAACCCTTAAAGGTTAAGTTTGGAGTTGAAGTTGAAAAGCGGGTTAAAAAACTTCAAGAACTTGTGCAACGCAGGCTTCCACAGCTTTGCGAGGTTTACCCAGCAAGATGGGTTGCCACAAAACTTCTGGAAAGGGACAGCGATGTTGCTGGAAAACTGAAAAACTATGAGGGCGGCACAGAAGCTTTACAGCTTGCTGGAAAGTTGGCGGCGGAACTAGAGAAGCTTCACGGTGAACCCTCGCCAGTCATATTAGCCTCTGAAAGGTATTCAATTGCAAGCAAAATAGCCAAAGAAGTCACCATTGTTGAGGCACCTCCAAGGATAAGCCTGGAACAAAAACTTGACGCCATATCAACACACAAGATCCTCGGATACCCTATTTTGATAGGCGCCATTTTGGCAATGTTCTCGCTAATTTTTATAGGAGGAAGCTTATTCTCCGGGTTTTTAGAATCCTTTTTCGGAAACATTATTTTACATATCGGGAATGCTTTGGCTTTTTTGCCATCCACCGCCCAAAGCCTCATCACCGAAGGGGTTTTAGGTGGAATAGTGGCTGGAATAACCATAGCCTTGCCATACATTGTTCCCTTCTATATAATCCTCGCCCTCCTCGAGGACAGCGGCTATCTGCCGCGGGCTGCCTTCCTAATGGACAATTTAATGCACAAAATAGGCTTGCACGGAAAAGCCTTCATACCCCTAATTTTGGGTTACGGCTGCAGTGTCCCAGCATGCTTAAGTTGCAGGATAATGGAAACCCAGCGGGAACGCCTCCTAGCAGCCTTTGTAGTGACGCTTATTCCGTGTGCCGCGAGAACCGTCGTCATTTTGGGGCTTGTGGGAAGGTTTGTTGGGTTACACGCGGCACTAGCCATCTACATTTTTGACTTAATCCTCATATTCATCCTAGGCAGAATAGCCTTCAAAGTCTTGCCAGGCGAACCAGTCGGCTTAATAATGGAAATGCCCCCATACAAAAAACCTTCATTCAAGGGTGTCTTAACCAAAACATGGAGCAGAACAAAAGACTTCGTCTACGTAGCCTTCCCAATAATCGTGGCTGGAAGCCTAGCAATAACAGCCCTAAACATTACAGGCTTCATAAACTACATAACCGCTGGGGCAAAGCCCCTAATAAGCGGCTGGCTTGGGCTCCCAGTGGAGGCGGGAGTTCCGCTAATTTTCGGTGTTCTACGCAAAGAGCTAGCCTTAATTCTTCTTTCGCAATTAATTCCCCTTGAGTCGCTTTCAGCCTTACAGATGATTGTATTCGCCCTAGTCATAATGGTTTATATTCCATGCATAGCCACAATCGCCGCACTAATAAGAGAATTCGGATGGAAAAAAGCCACAGCAATAACCATCACAGACATTACCCTAGCTCTGCTTCTTGGAGGAATAGCCTACAGAATCCTGCTGATACTCATGCCTTCATAACAATGTTGAAGGCGCCGGGGAATAGTTTACATCTCGGTTTAAATTTATCGGCAAATTTTAAAATTATGCAAAGATATCTTATAAAACCTCAAAATAATTTTAGACAGGCGGCTAAAAAGCTTCAATTTTATTCTTAAAAGGTGCGACTCTTTTTGCTAATTTAAACATTCTAAACCATTCGGTATCAGATAAAAAAATCCGGAGTATGCTCCAGCATAACAGGCTATTCCGCATCTTTCAGATATTGGTTTGATTCCGTTCTCATCCGTGTTAGATATAACACATGATTGTTTTACTTTGCCGCTGCTATCCAAATTTACAAAAAACCAAGTTGGACAATTTGCAGTCCATTTTCCATCTCTAAATAGGTTTAGTTGTTTCCATGTGTTAGCAATTGAAATGTGAAGGCTCTGGCTAAAATGTACCATTCATCAGCAACATCCTCGACGCATCCATAGTTTAAACTGTTTATAGTCATGTTAATGACAACGTTAACTTCCGGATGGTCAAGAACGTTTTGTTTCACTTTCCTATATGTTTTCTCGTCTCTAATTGCATCGTGAATACTTTCTGTTCCATCTATTGAAATGAAATATCCTGCACCAAAATCGACCAATGGCAACGTCCCATTTGTCACTATAGTGACATAGCGCCATTTCATCTCGCTTAGAATAGCCTCAATAACGTCTGGTCTAAGAAGTGGTTCGCCGCCTGTTAGACTAATGGACATTACATCGTTTTTTACGAATTTTTCCTTTACGACATTTCTCCATTCATCAGCACTTAATTCTTTACGTGGCGTTCTGTTCAGCCACCAGTAACAATGTTTACATTTTAGATTGCAAGAATTTGTAATATCAGCAGAACCAAGTATGGGCAATTTTTTCTTTAATTTTATTTGAATTATTTTATAAGCAACTTTTGTAACGCCAACTAGCTTTTTCAAATTAGAAGACCCGCGCATGATTAATTATTCACCTTCTCTTCTGTTTCTTTCCACCACGAGCTCTTCTAGTTTGATGCCCCCTGCTTTCTTACGGCGAGCGCTCATTTTGGCTCTTCTCCTGGAATCCTGTTCTCTGCTCATGTTCCTTCACTTCATCTCTTTCAAAATATCAACAACATCCTTTCCAAAAACTTCTGTTAAAATACATTAATGGTTTGTCATAAGCGCCGGGGGTGGGATTTGAACCCACGCGGCCCAAACGGGCCACAGGCTGAATGGCGTTTAATGGGGCTTTTGTCTCCAGGCCTGCTCCCTACCTGACTAGGAGACCCCGGCATTGCTCAATATGCTTAGTTTATTCTGTCTTATAATTATCCCTTTTTAGTGTTCTCTTTGAGAGTTGGGATAATTCCGTTTGTGAGGCGAATTGTGGATAGGCTAGTTGGCTGAAAGGTGTCATTTTTTCTCTGCCATTAGCACTCGGTAGCCGCTTTCCCTTGCTAGAATTGTGCAGTTGCCAAAGGCTTTTTCAAAGATTTGCTGGAGTCTTTTCCCGCCGATTTTTGATTTCATAACCATTTGTAGAGTGGCTTTTTCAGTCATGTGTTTTGGGGCGTCTGTTATTATGGCTTTTACTGCGGCTAGTCCGGCGCTTACAGGCGGGTTTGATAGTATGCAGTTAAAGCGTTCGTCTTCTACTGGTTGGTACAGATTTCCCTTTCTAATTTCAGCATTGTAAACGTTATTCAGCCTAATGTTTTGTCTTGCAAGTCTCACGGCTCTTTCATTTACGTCCACCATGATCACATGAATTTTTGGGTTTAGTTTTGCGGCGGCTATTCCAACAGCTCCATAACCACATCCCATGTCTAAAACGTAGCCTGTTTCTGGGAGAACCATAGCCTCTATCAATAACCTTGTGCCCAGGTCCACATGCTTTTTTGAGAAGACTCCGGAGGCTGTTAGAAATTTGAAGGGCATGCCCCTTAACATGGTTTGGATTAATCCAAATTTCGGTTTCGATTTTGGCTTGGGTGCAAAATAATGATTTGTTTGGCTGTCTTTGCTATTGAGCATTATATTTCGCCACTTTTCCAACACTTTGGATAAGTGCCCCGGGGCATTAGAACCCTTTTTACTTTAGCGACTACGCCGTGCTCCATGTTTAAGATTTCCTCTGTGGTTGCTTCAGCCACTGCTAGGGCTACTGCCTCACCTTTTAGGGTGAAGATTGCCACCACCGATCCATCGCTTATTCCTGTTTCGAGGGATAAAACTCCTGGAGCTGTTAGGTTTGCTCCGTGGCAGACGGCGTCAACAGCTGAATCTCTAATGTAAATTTTTGGCACAAGCGCTAGGGCTTTCTCCATGGGCTGAATAATCTTTTTTAAGATTGCGGCGTCTCCGCTTTTTTGCCATTCCATGAACCAGTAAGCCACGTCATGCAACGTCACTATGGCGTCTTCCTCAATGAAGGGCCCAGCCCTTGTTCGGCGGAGTTCTTGCATGTGGGCTCCGCAGCCTAAAACCTCGCCGATGTCGAAGCATAGTTTGCGGATGTATGTGCCGCCTTCGCAGCCAACTTTGAAGAGCACGTTTCGTCCATCCATTTCAAGGAAATCGATGTAGTAGATTCGTCTAGTACGGAGCTGCCGCTTAACGGAAGCCCTTAATGGTGGTCTCTGATATATTGTGTCTTCAAACTCCTTCAGCACATCCTTCACACGTGCTTCGCTTATGTCTCCGTGAAGCTTCATTAGGCATACGTATTCCTTGCCGCTTAGAAGCAGTGCCTGAACAATCTTCCTAGACTCCTCTAGGGTTACTGGCAGAACACCGGTCACGTTAGGGTCTCCCCAGCCCATTTTTAGGCTTCTAGGGTCCCGCCGTGACCCACATTGTGAACGCCCAGTATGCGTTTAACCCATGCGGCTACTTCGTGGCTTGTGGGGCCAGCTGGCTTGTCAAGGTTGATGACGCCGAATCTTATGTATTCTTTTGCTGGGCGCTCTTCAGGTTTGCAGCCATACTTTGGATCTGTCTCCCCTTCAGCCTTAACAACCAGTTCGCGTTTAACCTCCCATGGAGGTGAACTTCTAGGCATTTTAAATAAAACACCTCTACTTAGAAAATGTGGGTGAGGTTAAATAATAGTTTTTTAGGCTGGAGCTAAGGCTGGTTTGACGGGTTGAGCCATAGCCTCCAAAAGCCCTTTCTTTTTTAAGGCTTCGATAACCTCCTCGTCTGAGGCGCCCCGTTTAATGTCGATTTTTTCGGCTAGTGGTTCTAGGTGGTTAATGTTTGCCCTTCGCCTTTTAACGCCAGTAACACTTTTCGGTCCGGTTACTAGAACGAAGCTTTTGTCAATTATGTCCACTATAACACATTTTTTGCCCGCTTCTCTTCCGCAAACTTTGACGCATATTCTGCCAACCTCGACTGCTGGCATATTTTAAACCTCCAAGCCTATTGGAAGCATTAGCATTTAACATATAGCTCCTATATTTATAGCTTAAGCTTAATGCCGCGCCTAAATTTTATGTCAGGAAATGTTTGACGACATTGTATAGGACGCTGGTTCCAAAAACTAGGTTCTTAATTGATATTCGCTCGTCTATTCCGTGCACCATTTTCAATATTTCATCGTAGGGCAGGTCTGAAAGCGCCGGCTGGAAGCCGTAACATGCCGCGCCTAGTTTCCTGAAGAAGCGGGAGTCTGTTCCACCAGTCAGCAGTATTGGCGCTACGGTGCAGTTGGGCTCAAACTCTTTTAGGGTTTCCACCATAAGTCCATACAAAGGCGTGTCCAACGGGGATTCCGAGGGCTCATTAGCTTGAATAATTTCAAACTCAAGCTTTTCCAAGTCCACATCTCTCAAAAGCATCTTTATGTGGTCTAGGGCTTCATCTGTGTTTTGTCCCGGCAGAATTCTGCAGTCGAAAACGGCTTCACATTCAGATGGGATTATGTTCTCCTTAACACCGCCGTAAATGATTGTTGGTGCAATGGTCATCCTTAACATTGCACGGAACTGTTCAGCCATTGCCTTATCCTTCTGGGCAAGCATGTCTAAAATCTCATCGCCCCTATTCGGGTTTTGAAGCAAAATGTTGAGTGCCTGCTTCGCTTCGGCGTTTTCCTCAGCCATCACAGCCAGAAACTGCTTAACAGTAGGGGTTAAAACCATCGGTGCACGGTAGTTACCCAGCCTTTCCACAACACGGTTCATGCGTAGAATAGCATTGTCAGCGGCGCTGGGTACTGAGCCATGTCCAGGTCTCCCTTTCGCCTTTACCTTGAACCATAAAATGCCTTTCTCGGCTGTCTGGATGGTGAAAACGTTTTTGCCGTCCATTGGGACGGCTTGTCCACCGCCCTCGTTTATGACATAGTCCGCCCTAACTTTCTCCAGATAGTTGCGGACAAGCCATCCGGCGCCATATTCTCCGCCTTTTTCCTCGTCGGCTGTTGCAGCCAATATGACGTCGCCTTTGAGCTTGACATTATTACGTTTCAAAAGCTTCATAACCATGACTTCCATGGCCGTCATAGATTTCATGTCTATGGCGCCCCTCCCCCAGACAAAGCCGTCCTTAACTAAGCCTGAAAAAGGGTCTACACTCCACTCTTTAGGGTTTGCAGCCACTACGTCTAAATGGGAAAGCAATAATAGGCTTGGCTTCTCGCCTGTTCCCTTCAAGCGCGTTATAACGTTTCCCCTTCCAGGGGCGGACTCCAAAATTTCGCATTTGAAGCCTTCCTTTCCCAACGTTTCCGCCAGATATTTTGCGGCTTGCGTTTCATTTCCAGGCGGGTTTGTCGTGTTTATCCGGATTAAATCGCTTAGAAGGGTTGTTATTTCGTCTTCAGTTTCCTTTAAAAGCCCTGCTTTCATAAGCTCACCACTTTAGCCTCAAGGTAATAGGCTGAAAACATTTAAGATTTTGTGGAAGTCTCATTAGCACGTTAGATGGAAAGCGCCGGCAACAACCTTCCCAACCCTTAAAAGCTCATTGAAAGTCTTGTAGGCCTCGCCAGTCGGTTGGGCGATAAGCTTTATTCCATGCTCTTTTAGAGCGTCATTAACTTCTGACGTAACCTTAACCAAGCCGGAATAGCCGGTGCCAACCACAAGAACCTCTGGAAGGGGCCTGTGGTTAAGAACTTCCCGTAAGTCTTCAACACATATTCTGTGACCTTCCTTTCTCCACCACCCACTTATGACTTTTTCCGGAAAGACTATAACGTCGCTTGTATAGCGCTTACCATCTATAATCATGACACCGAAATCGTAGGATTCTATCATCTACATCCCATATTTTCTGAAGAGTTTAAATATTTAAAGCCTAACGCCAAAATCACTTTTAGCCATGAACCCTCTTCCCAAAAGCTTTTACGAAAGGGACCCAGCCCTTGTGGCAAGGGAACTTCTGGGAAAAACTCTTGTCAGGAGACTTGACCGCCAAACAGTGAGTGGGAAAATTGTTGAAACTGAAGCCTATTACGGCGAGAACGATCCAGCATCAAAAGCCTACAAGGGAAGGAAAACCTTCAACGAGCTCATGTATCTAGATGTTGGAAAAGCCTTCATCTACATGGTTCATGGAAACTGGCTCCTAAACATTGTCGCCCACCCGAAAGGCGGTGTGGGCGCCGTCTTAATAAGGGCTTTAGAACCCATCCGTGGAATAGAGGTTATGAAGAAAAACAGGGGAGTAAAAGATGTTTACGCCTTAACAAGCGGTCCGGGAAGGCTTACAAAGGCGCTAAATATAACGAAGAAACAGAACGGCTTAGACGTCACGAAGGCTGAAAACGAAATAGCGATTTTTGAAGCTGTTGCTGAAGAATTTGAAATCTGCACCTCGCATAGGATAGGTGTGAAAAGGGATCTTCCAAAAGAATTGAGGTTTTACATTAAGGGGAACAAGTTTGTTTCCAAGCGTGAAAATTTATCTATTGATTGAGCGTTTAATTTTTAGAAGGCGCACCTTCAGATGTTAAGTCAAGAAGCCCTACGCCAAATTCGGGAGACACCACCAACAAAAATTGTTGGTGTTATCTCTGATACGCATGTACCAGCCCGAGCCAAAGAAATTCCAAAAAGGGTTTTCGAAATTTTCGAAAAAGTTGATTATATTGTGCATGCCGGCGACTTGGTTGACTTATCGGTTATAGACAGGTTGGAGCAGCTTGCCCCTGTTTTGGCTGTTTACGGCAACATGGATGGACCGGAAATTCGTGGAAAACTGCCTAAAATGAATTCTGCTAAGATTTTCGATTGGAAGATTGGTGTCATGCATGATCCTGGAGTCCTTTTTGGGATGGGGAAGATGCGGGAAATAGCCAAACAAAACGGTTTCAATGTGCTTGTTTATGGGCACACGCATCATTCAAGCATAAAGTGGGAAGGCGAAATCCTCTTCATAAACCCTGGAAGCCCAACAAATCCGCTTCCGCCGTTTGCGGCGAAACCAACAGTCGCCTTGTTAAGGGTAACGAAGGAGAAAATTGTCCCAGAAATTGTAACTTTGTAAGGCAGAGTTTTCACTTTAACTTATCTCTCTCCCCTTGTCAGAAAAGCCGTTTCATAGAATGCCTTAAAAGGGATTGTGGCAGATCACCCAGTCAGTCCGCAGAAAAGTGGTGGGCTTCTATGGAGCGTTGTAGAAACCCTTGGAATAAGGAATGCAAAAACGACGATATAGAGGTTTACATAGTCTTTAAGGGTGATAAACTTCCAATTTGTAGGCGATGTTGGAGCAAAATAGCAGAAAAAGACTTAGAATGGTGAAAGAGGCGTGAACGGCTTTAACCTGAACGTTGCCAGGTCCTTTCTTGGAAAGAATGTCAACCTTCATTTAAAAGATGGCTCAGTAATTGTGAACGTTCAATTGGCTGAAATTCAAAGGAACAAAATTCAAAACGAAGTCTTCGTCAAATGCATATCGTATGGAAAGGGCAACATGCTCCAAATACCTTTAAGGAGCATTGCATGGGCGAAGCTTGTAGACCTAAACATTGTTGAAAAGGATGAAACGTCGGCTAGCTCGCACCAGTGGTGTCAAACAGCAAAACTATAGAGAGAGTATTGTATTTGTGGCTTAACGGCAAGCGCAAATATAACTAGAAGGGAGGGACTAGTGAAAAATAAGGGAGCTCATTTTCTACCAGAAAACTAAAGGGGGCTAATCAATTTTTGCAAGCTTAAGTCGCAACAAAATTGACATGTAAAAGCTTTTTGGCCAGATTTGTTGCCCAGACGCGGTTAGTTTGTTCCATTGGAAATCTAGAAGGACTATCCGATTTAGAGAGTGCAGCACCTTTAAATTGATGTTTTCTGGCTAAAAAAGGATATGGTTTTGAGTTATTGTTTAGGGTGCGTGTTTTACATTCTTTGCATAGGGTTTCTTCATTCTCGGTTCTGTCAAAAATTTTTCCGCAATGGTGGAATATGCCAACGTTAAAACCAAGCATTAAAAGCTTGAGGGCAAGGGTCACCTTCAAGAAGTAAAAATTGGTTTTCAAAATCCTTCATCCTCGAGTGGAATTTTATTCTAGAGGAATTTTCTATATAAAATTAACGCGAAAATTAGCAAAAGTAGAGGACGTTGAAGGTTGATCAAAAACCGAAATCAATATTTTAAATTAATATTTTGACAAGAAAGCTTAAAACAATTTTTTAAACAGCCCTCAACAAATTTTGTGAGCGGTGAACCCTGTTTGCCATGCACGGTCATAGTTGGAGGTTTCTGGGGAGACGAAGGTAAAGGTAAGATAGTCTCCTATCTAGCTTTAAAGGATAAAGTGGATGTTTGTGTTAGAACAGGTTCTGTTAACGCTGCCCACACCGTTTGGGTTGAGGGTAAACGTTATGCACTTCACATGGTTCCATCAGCCTTCGTTTGTGAGAAGTGTCGCCTCTTGATTGGTGCTGGCGCCAACATTCATGTGGCAAAATTCCTCGAAGAAGTGGAACTTACAAATGTCAAGAACCGCATAGGAGTAGACTATCAAGCTTCAATAATTGAGGAAAAGCACTCTGAACAGGATAGGACAAGCGCTCATTTGAAGGGTTTGGGGACCACCGGTTGGGGTGTTGGACCAGCCATAGAAGAGCGCGTCCGCAGAACAGCAAAACTTGCAAAAGACGTAGCTGAGCTAAAGCCCTACCTAACGGATGTGGCGGCAGAAGCAAACAAAGCCATAGACGCTGGCAAAAAGGTTCTGCTGGAAGGGACACAGGGCGTAATGCTCTCACTTTTTTACGGCACCTATCCATATGTGACTGGAAGGGACACAAGCGCCGCGGCAATATGCTCAGAGGCGGGTGTTGGACCAACAAAGGTTGACGAAGTTCTAATAGTTTTCAAATCCTTCATGACCCGCGTTGGCGCCGGACCATTGCCCGGAGAACTCCCAAAAGAGGAGGCTATAAAACGCGGATGGTTTGAGGTTGCCGCTGGAACAGGAAGGGAAAGACGCTCAGCCCCCTTCAACTTTGAAATAGCGAAAAGGGCTGTCATGCTGAACGGAGCAACACAAATAGCACTTACAAAGCTTGATGTTGTCTACCCCCAATGCAAAGGCGCAAGAAAATATGATGAATTAACTTCAGAGGCTAAAGAGTTCATAAAAGAAATTGAACGGCAATTAGGCATACCAGTGGTTTTAATCGGCACAGGACAAGAAGTCCATGACATAGTAGACAGAAGAACTTAACACATCCTCAAAATACAACTTCATTGCACACTTATTCTTGTTTCACCTTACGCAGAAGCATTAAGGATAATAGCGGGCTCTGCAAAATACGATTGATAACACAGCATGGTGCGCTAACAATTGCCAACAAAAACATACGGAAGAATCATGCACCCCAGCTTCGAAAGAGTCCTAGACAGAGACCTAAAACTGATTTTCACATCAAACCTCGTAGGCTCCTTCGGAGACGGCTTGTACGCTTATCTCCTCCCATACTACATGAAGGAAAATCTTAAGGCCAATTCCGTCGAAATAGGCATTTTATATGCTCTCACAAGTTTAACGGCGGCGGTCACACTTCTTCTGGCTGGAGCCATCGCCGACAAATACGATCGGAAGAAAATCATGATTGCAGGATGGCTCGTATGGGTCCCCGCTCCAATGATCTTTTCCATAGCAAAAAATTGGATTCAAATGCTTCCAGGAATGATTTTGTGGGGTTTTTGGCTTGGAGGACCAACAACCACAGCCTACATCGTGACATCAGCCGACAAAAATAGGCTTACGTTAACCTTCACGATTATATCCTCATCATGGTCTTTAGGTTACATTTTTTCGCCAGCTATAGGCGGATACTTGGCTGGAAAAGTAGGAATGGAAGCAGTCTTCTACGCGTCCTTCATTCTTTACGCTTTGGCAGGTTCAATTTTAGCCTTCATGAGCAGCCAACACGCATCAACCAGCCAACAAAAAACATCGACATGCCCATCAACAAAAGAGCTTCTGAAAAACAGGAAACTAATTAGAATGTCCGCCTTTTTCGCCTCCATAATGTTTGTAATAATGATGTTTCGCCCGCTGGTTCCCCAGTTCCTAGCAGACGCATACTACTATGGAGACTTCGAGATAGGAGTTTTGGGCTCCATAGCCTTCTTCGGCTCGGCGGTTTTAGGTACAATCTTGGGCAGAGTTGGAGACAAGTGGGGAAAGGAATATGCACTTGCAGCGTCAATGGCGTCGTGCAGCACATCTCTAATCATGATGCTTCTGACAGGAAACCTATACGTGCTCATGGCGGCATTTTTCCTCGCGGGGGCATCCTACATAACATGGCCCTTAATGAGCGCAATAATAGGACCGCAAGCCCCAGAACCTATAAGGGCTAGATGGATATCCATACCCCAGACAATAAGCATGTTCGCCTCAACAATAGCACCATATGTGGGAGGTGT
>JAGTQI010000071.1 GCA_018396955.1 Candidatus Bathyarchaeota archaeon
GGCTATGGGCTTCTCATAGCAGAAATCTCCAAAGTTCTTTTAGGATATATCCTAATATTTCAGTTAAAAATGCCTCTTGAAGGAGCCATAATAAGCCTAACCACTGCAATAGCGGCGCAGTTAATCTATTACTTGGCATTGCTCGCTGAAAACCTAAAACAAAGCGTCAAATGGACGTATGTAAAAGAATGGTTGAAGGGCTCAATTGCAAACGTCTATAACGTTCTAGGCAACCAAATAGCCTCCTTCATCTTCATAATGCTCTTCACCTATGGAGGAGAACAGGCACGGGGCAATTATGGCGCAGCCTACCAAATAGCAAACATAATAACATACTCATCCTTTCTGGCTTTTGCCCTATACCCAAAACTTCTAGCAGAAAAAAGCAGTCAAGACATAACAACATCCATCAAAACAGTCTTAATGTTTGCTATCCCCATGACTGCCGGAGCCCTAACGCTACCAGAACTGTACCTAACAATTCTAAAGGAGGAGTATAAAGCAGCAGGGCCAGTATTAACCGTTTTAGCCATAGATTCCCTTGTTGTTACAATCTCTTCATTCTATAGCTTTGTGCTTTTCGGGTATGAAAGAATAGATGAAGAGGCAAAAATACCTTTCAAGGAACTCGTGAAAAGCAAACTATTCATAGCCTTTTCATTACCCTATGTTCACTCGGCAATAACCATACCAATCACATATTACGTGCTAACAACATATATGCAAAACCAGCCAGTGCCGTCCGCCCTTGCCGTTGCCATAACGAATTCGGCGGCACGCTTCGCCATGTTCCTCATTCTATATGCGATGGTTCAAAAAATGGTAAAGTTTGAAATTCCATGGAAAAACATCGCTAAATACATATTTGCCTCAATAATCATGAGCGGAGTTCTTTACACCGCAAACAAGGCTTTTCAACCAACAAAAGTTCACCAAATTCTCGGCTTAACAGCCTTTGGCGGATTGCTCTACCTAGCAATTATCGTGTTAATTGATATAGATGCGCGAATGCTGGCAAAATCTGTTTGGCTGGAAATTAAATCAAAATTAAATTGCTAATATATGCGTCATTGTTGTTCCATAGCTCGTTGAAAAGAATTTAAGAGCTTTTATGAAAGCATCTTAGCTTGTCTAAAGGATGCGACTTTCTTTCACCGTTCTCCTTCCCAATTAAGAAGTGTAGGTGCCCCATCCGTCAAGATAAAGGTTGGCAGTTCTTCAGCGTTTAACCGGAGTATCCTCCTTCTTTAATTTTGTTCTTTCCGGAAAGAAGCAAGTCTTCAGAGAATATGTGGTTAAAAACTGAACGTTCATTCCTTTCTTTGATGTTTTTAAGCTTGCCTAAAACTCGAATGATAAAAGTTTGCAATGTCGTATTCGAAATAAGACTCCGCATCTTTTTCTCAAGAGGTTTAGCTTCATCCTCTTAGTTTCAATAAGTATTGCCCAAAGCCTTCTCAAAAACTGAAGATATTACTCCTTTCTCAAGTCACTAAAATTCTGAATTCCAAATGTAGATTTTGAATACAAACCTAAAATTGAATAATTTTATTAATACACACATCCAAACATCAAAAGGGCGATTAACATGGAAGTTGAAGAAGAACCGTTGAGTGAAAGTTCAGATCAGCAAGAGCTTGGACAAACGTTACAAGAGTCTGCTGAAGAAGACCAAACATCGAAACAAGAAATTGAACAAAAAGAGCAAACCAAGCTAAATGTGGATAATCAAGGGGATAGAAGCAGTTTTATACACGGGCTTTCCGTGGGCCTAGGGTTGGGCTGCATCTCAACTTTCATAATAATGTGGGTTGTGGTGTTTTTCACCCCGCAGATTTCGCAGACATTAACCTATGAATCTATGCTGTCGATGTTTATCTATCCAATGTTATACCTTTTGGCAGTGGGGCTTATTGCACTAACAGCTGGCATAGTAAGAGAATACTACGTCAGAAAATAACAACAATCCGCTTAGTTTGCTTTATCCAATTTAGCCTCAGTTAAGAATGATTTTATACTTTAAAATCAAAATTTTAGTTTAGTGTGAGAAAATGCCTAGCATAATTAAAAATATTTTAGAGAAGATTGTTGGCGGAAAGGTGATAGGGCCATCCCCAACATTCTCTGTTTTGCATGTTTTACGTGCAATGGAGACTCTTTCTGAAAAACCTATAGGACGTGGTAAACTTGCCGAAGAATTAGGAGTTGGAGAAGGTGTTGTCCGTACAATCATTAATCGATTAAAGAAAGCTGGACTTATCTCGATATCCAAGGCAGGTTGTCAACTAACCGCTGAGGGACGAAAACTTTTCGACGAATACAAAAAAAGCATGGGAAGGCGAGCTAAATTAGAGGAAGCCAAACTTATGCCCGCGCTATTCAACTCTGTTATATTGGCAAAAAATTGCGGAGATAAAGTTAAATCAGGCATAGAACAGCGAGATGCCGCAGTTAGAGCAGGCGCTAAGGGCGCTACCACAATAATCTTTAAGAATGGGCGATTCATCATTCCATCAGTTTCTGATGATCTTTCTAGGGATTATCCGGAAATTGCCGAGAAGCTACTTGCACTTTTACAGCCAGAAGAAAATGATGTCATCGTGGTTGCTGGTGCTGACACTTTAGAATTGGCAGAGTATGGAGCAGCCGCCGCAGCATGGACTCTCTTTGATGATTGCTAGTATGTATATTTGTCTCCGCCTGCTAATATGCGTTCCAATGCCATATTGAAGTTGACCATCCCCTCGTTTGTTTTAGCCGAAACTGGAATGAGAAGGAACTTCAAGCCAAGCTGGTAGATAGCTTTCATCATGTTTCTGCTAAGAAGGCGTTTTGTACCCTCAAGCTTTTGTTCTATTGCTGCCTCCAAAGCCTTTGGATTTGCCGACCAATCCACAATTTTGTTAACATCCTCCTCTGAAAGTAAGTCGCATTTTGAAAGCACATGCACTTGGGGTAGCAGAAAACGGTTATAAACAGCTGCTGAAAGAAACAAGTTTGAAACGTAATTTAGTGGATTTAGCGAAAATACAGCATCGAAAAGATAAACTATGGCTTTTGGCTCTCTTGTCAGTTCGCTGGCTATGTAAGGTCCGCTTGCCCTAAAGGCAAACAATTCCATCTGTCCAGGAGTGTCAACCAGAACAATGTCTGATTTTAAATCCTCCACTTCCTTTGAAATATTTTCAATTTCTTCAGCAAGAAGATCTGCAGCCATTATTAAGGCACCATTGGGTCCTAAACCGTACTCTTCCATGATTTTGTCTACGCTTATATAGTCGCGGGCATCTACGTCGGGCCTGTATGGTAGTGTTAGGGCTCCTGGGTCCAAATTCACTATTGCAACATCTTGCTTCGACAGCATTAACCACTCGCTGAAGGCTGCTGTAAGTTGAGACTTTCCAGAGCCAGCCGTTCCAATAATAAATACAATAAACATTTAGCCCACTCTTATAAGTTGATTTTACTCAATAAACCCATATTCAATAGTAAAACTTTTCCATTACGGTGAGATCTCCGGAAGCTTTTGTATCTCTATTTCATGGCATTTTTGCCTCGAAGCTAAAAATATAACGACGCCTACACAAGCTAAAGCCACAACAATTACAGAGAATACAACAAAGTAAACTGGCAGAACGGTCACCGTTATCGTCGGGCTGTCCGTTCCAGCGTAATCATCGTTTCCAGACCAACTTGCGCGAATATAACATGTGCCAGCTTCATTAAGGCGCAGTATATATGTGAATTTGCCATCGGGATTCGTGGTTGTTACATGCGCGGTCCATGGATAATTGTCCACTTTGACATAGATTGTTATGTTTTCGTTTGGCAGGTTTGGTTTAAGCTGTCCAAATAGTGTTATCGTGTCTCCTTGCATAACAAATGTTGACGAAGCTGTCAAAGATAATTTTGAAGATATCAATGTTGTGTAGCTTGCAGACACTTGCCCAGGCGACCATTGCTCACAATTTTCAAGAGTGATCACCATAGGATTTTCTCCTATTAGGTCAGGTGGGCATTCTCCAACTCTCCATCCGGTTCTCCAGTTTCCACCAGTGCATTCAGCGATATAGTATCTGCTACCCCCGTAGTCTATGTAATAAACTTGGGTCCTTGCGTAGTGTGGTGGGTTTGGAAGACTGACACCAACGTTCATGTGTGCCTTATCCTCATAGTATAGGAGGACAACGTTAAGACCTCCGGCCTTCATTATGGAAGCTGCCACATAGCTAAATAGGTCACAATCTCCTTGATTTTCTACAATCGTCTCTACTGGATATTTTGCAGGCACCGTTACTTGGTAGGGTATCTGGTGGACAATCATTAAAACCCCATTTGCGAAGCTTTCATAATCGCCTCGGTATATTTCCCAAAGTTTATCCGCAATTGGTTTTAGTGCATGCGGCGTAACGAATTTTGGGAAATCCGTTTCTGAAACTTGCTTGTGATTTTGCCCGACATAATAATCGTAAAGTGATTGGGGAACAACAACGTTCAGTTTGTACTGTTTTGTGCCATCGGGATGGTCTAAAAGGAGGTAGGTACGAGTATAATTTTCCGAAAGGCATAATGGAAGCATGTAAGAAAATGTGGAAAGGATGAGAAGCGCTATTATGGTTTTGGAAACTTTTTGTTTCATTCTCTCAAGAATCGTTATCAAGACTTGTTTATGGCTCTTGTGAAATTATAATCAATAGGGCAAGTATATGGTTGCTCCCGGGAACCCGGATTTTCAATCATCCGTTACGTCGCATATGCATCAGCGTCTAGCCTGCCCATCATCGCAACCACAAAAGTATAATTTCACTCTTTAAGTTTAACTTTTCCTCCTTTCTCCTTTATTAGTTCTGAAAGCTGGATTAAGGCTTTTCCAATGTAGTCTTTTGCAGTTTTAGAATCCTTAGCTGTAGTTGACAGGTGAATTTCTATGTGGGGCTTTTTTTCGGCGCCTCTTGGATGGGATTTTATGTAAACGCGTGGATTATCGCGCATTGTCATGTCAATCAGTGGAGCTAAAGTCGACTCCATTATATTATCTGCATATATGCTAATTTCAAAAAATGCCACGTCTCCAACTTCTTTCCTAAGCATGCGGCTAACATGCTCGTCAAAAATTGCTTCCATCTCGGATGGAACCCCTGGCAGAGCAAACAAATTAGCGTCGCCTATTCTTAGGAAAACTCCTGGCGCGGTACCAACAGGATTGAGCAGCGGTTCTGCTCCTTCTGGAAGTTTTGCCATCTTGATTCTATGGGGTGTCATCTCAACTGCGTCAATTTTTCCAGCCTTAGCATATTCCTCATACTTTTTTCTAACCATTTCTAGGGCTTTTTCGTTAAGCTCTAACTTGCGGTTTACAGCTTTCGCTATTCCCTCCAATGTTTTGTCGTCAAAAGTTGGCCCCAGCCCCCCAGTTGTAATTATGAAGCGGGAATTTCGCTCCAATGCCTCACGCACAGCACTGGCAATTTCATCGACATCATCACCAACAACCGTTATCCTTTTAACAGTTATCCCTAATGATGTGGCGCGTCTGGCAAGCCATTGGGCGTTTGTGTTCAACGTTTTCCCAATCAATAATTCATTTCCGACGCAAATGATCTCCATCTGCACGCTCATATTTGCACCTCTAACGAGTATAGTTTAGGAATAGGACATTCTTTTATGCTATTTGCTAACAAACATCTTAAAACAAGGAATTTTTATCCTACTTTTTGCTACTTAGCCACCATTTCAAGTATTCCTTTCTTCGCTTCTCCTTTTCATCCTCCTCGCTCTCGACAGGAGGCTTCAATTTCTCTCTTAGCTCTATGAGCTCTTGCTGTGTTACTGAAAGTCCGCAGCTTTGACAGACGTAATGTTTGGTGGCTATTATGTAGCGCATCTCGCCACCGCATTCCGGACAGTATGGCATTCAAATCACTTTCTGCGCGTTAAGAAGAGTTGGACTTTAAGAAATATCTTTCGATTAAAGCTGAGGGCTCATGTTATAAAGTTCACTAATCCCGCTTCCTTTGCGAGCTTA
>JAGTQI010000072.1 GCA_018396955.1 Candidatus Bathyarchaeota archaeon
ATGGTCACACCGTCCTCTATCTTTGTATAGTTGTCGATGCACGAGTTTATGATGCGCACTCTATCGCCTATCTCGCAGTGCCTGCCAATCAAAACTGAGCCTTCAACCTCTATTTTTCCACCTTTAATCTTCCTTATGATTCCCTTCCTACGATTTATGGATTCTGGACTTTCGCCTTGAACCCAAACTCTTGTTTTTTCGTCTATCCTTCCGCCGAAGTCGGTAAGCGAGGAGAAACGTCCATCAAGCATATCTTTCATGGCTTCCAAATACCGTTTTGGAGTGCCAACATCATACCAGTTCCCCTTTAGAACATAACCATAAACTGGTCTACCAGTCTCTATAACATATGGAATGAAGTCGTAGCCGAAATCCAAGCGCCTCCGCTCTTTCATCAGCTTTTTTACACCCCTTTCTTTGAAGATCTTCCTTATTTCAGGAGAAACCATGTATAAGCCGGTGTTAGCAAGATTCGACGGCGCCTCCTTCGGCGTTGGTTTTTCCACAAACTTTCGAATTCTCATGTCTTTGTCTATGTCGGCGATTCCGTAACCCTCAACATCCTCGACTTCTCGAAGGGCAATTGTTATGACCGCTTCCTTCTTGCGGTGAAATTCAATAAGCTCTTTTAAATCGACGTCAAATATGTTGTCACCCTGCACTGCAAAAACTGGGTCCCTAACATTGTAGTATTCTATGTTTATCCTCGCCGAGTCAGCGCTTCCTAAATCGTCTACGTTGGGCTGGTATTTGATGTGCACACGGGGTGTTATGCCATAACGGGTTGAAAAGCCGTAACCAGACTCGAAATAATCGTGCAAATCCCTATAATTCGTGTAGCCCTTAACACCAAAAATGAAGTTTCTTACTCCTTGACGGGCAAGAGACAAGAGGGAAAACTCTATTAAGGGTCTGTTTAAGAGGCGGATGCACGCCTTGCTTGTTTCAGCTGTTAGGGGCAAAAGCCTTGTGGCTTTACCTCCCACTGGGATTATTACTCGTAGTCTTTCTGGTTCATAGTTGTGGCGCAAAAGCTTCACCATCTTTTAACAATGCATATTTTATTTAAACGTATTAAACTTTCTAAGGGCAACGCGAGTTTTATAACCAAAGCCAATTTATTTTAGTTCAAGGCTTGGACGCCATGAATAAAGTTGCTGGTTTCATCCGTTTGATGCGCCCCGTGAACTGTTTAATGATGGGCTTCGCAGTCATAGTCGGGGCTGCAATTGCAAATTCAAAGGCTCTTGCAAACCCATCGGGCAGCCTCATTTACGGCTTTTTCACAGGTTTTCTGCTAACAGCTGCAGCCATGGCTATAAACGACTACTATGATAAGGAGATAGACACCATAAACGAGCCTTCTAGACCTATTCCAAGCAACGTAGTCAAGCCAAACGAAGCATTGGTTTTCGCTTTCCTACTTACAGTGTTGGGCTTGGCAGCCGCCGCCGTGTCTATCCTTTGTTTTTTGACAGCCTTAACTTTTTGGCTCCTTTCAGTGATATATGCCACCGTGGGAAAGCGGACAGGGCTCTTGGGAAACTTTTTGGTTAGCGCTTGCGTTTCAGCCCCCTTCATTTATGGAAGCCTAGCAGTAACCGGCAACATTGAACTGAACATCTTGATTTTTGTCCTTATGGTTTTCCTATCAAACACTGGAAGAGAGATAACCAAAGGAATTGTGGATGTTGAAGGAGACAAAATGCGGAATGTTAAAACTTTAGCTGTGCGCCTCGGATCACAAAAAGCCGCAATCACAGCAACAATTTTTTACCTAACTGCGGTGGCACTATCTCCCTTACCGTCAGTGCTAAACCTCGTCACGTTCTGGTTTATCCCATTAGTGGCTGTAACGGACGCTGGGTTGGTAGCATCTTCAATAATGCTTTTAATGAATTGTTCAAGGGAAAATGCGAGAAAAGCGAAAAAGCAGGTTCTAGCATGGTTTCTTGTAGGGCTGATTGCTTTTATTGTAGGAAGCTTGCATTGAGCGTATTTTGATCTCTCCAAGAGCGGAGATTGTCTTTCCTATGCTTTTATTCTTCCTTTTTTGGCTCCACGTGGACGGTGACAACCGTTTCTGTGAATTTTCGTTTTATTCCATTTTCGATTTTTGATGCAACCTTGTGGGCTTCCTCTATTGAAATTTTGCTTGTGCAACAGCAGTCTATGTTTATGTAGCGCTTCCCACCCACAATATATGTGACTATCCTTTTTATGGTAAATGTTTGTTGGAAGCTCTCAGCCGTTTTATAGATTGTCTGCTGAATTTCGCCTTCGTCAACAGTCGGTCCCCTCCTTTTAGTGTCGAATGGTTCTATGTGAACTGTCACATTTCCGATGTTAGCTATTTTTTCCGCTAGCCTACTCTCTATTTTCTCTGCAAGCCCGTGAGCCTCATGCACAGATAGGGAGGGATCAACATAAGCATGCAGTGTTATGTAGAGTTTGCCATGAGCAAAGACAACGTTTACTTCATGGACTTCTTTTACGCCTTCAACTTCCCCAGCCAACTTTTCCACAAGCTTTGAAGTTAACATTTCCTTTTCTGGCGGTTCCACGTGAATTAGGACCTCAGTGTTTCCCACAGCGTTCTTTAGCCGCTCTTCTACCTGTGATGCGAGGGCGTGGGCTTCTTCTAAGCTTATGTAGTCTGGGATTTGTATGGTCGCGTCAACAAAGGTTTTGCCTCCAGTCCTTCTAATTCTTAATCCCTTAACGTTCGAAATTCCCAGCTCTGAAGTTATTTCCCTTCGAACTTTATCTGCAATTTCCCTTGAAACAGTGTCGCTCAGCTCCATTCCGCTTGTTTTCACTAGTCTAATGCTCAAGTAACCTATAGTGGCGCTTAATGCAATAGAAGCAACGGCATCGGATACTGGAAAGCCCAGCGTTGCAAGCCCAAAGCCCAAAAGGGCGACAAGGGTTGAGCCTAAATCTGCTAAGGCGTGGTAGAGGCCGGCTTTAACGGTCACACTTTCCATCTCCACCGGGTGTAGCACACTAACTCTTAAAATGTCTATGCAGAAAGTGTAGCCTATTGCGGCAAAACCTGCTAGCTCCCACTCTTGGTTTAAGGGTTCACCATGAAAAAGCCTTTGAACAGCCCTGATGATTAGGAATATGGCTGTGCCGAAAAGTATAACCCCGCCAATAAGCCCGCCGAGCGGTTCAATTTTCTCGTGACCATACATGTGTTCCTCGTCCGGCGGCTTTAATGATGCTTTGGCTGCCACCAAGAGAATTAGCATGGTCACAGCGTCCAGCAATGCATGCATGCCGTCGCTTAGGATGGCTAGGCTTCCAACAGCCAAGCCCAAAACAACCTCCACAATCACAACGCTGGATATGGCGATGGCTGAAATTTTTAGGCTTCTAAGACCAGTTTCTTTTAAAGGCATTATCCATCAAATAGATTGCCCAGCCCTCGGGATTTAAGGATTGTGAAGCAAGGCTTAGCAAAACATTTAAAACAATAGCCCTACATGATTATGTGGGTATTAAAGTGCAAGGTGAACACTTTAACCCAGCAACATAAACCCCCGAAAATTTTCATTCAACCACATAGACTTGTTTCTCATAAAACTTCTTGGAAAGGTGTGAAACAATGAGCGTAAGCGCTATTCTAGATGGAAAACTAACGGGAAGCGAAGTTGAAATAAAAGGTTGGCTTGTCAACAAACGTTCCAGCGGCGGGGTTCAATTCCTAATAATACGTGACGGAACAGGCTTAATACAAGCGACCATCCACAAGGATGAAGTTTCCGCAAAAGTTTTTGAAGACGCGGAAAAGCTGACGCAGGAATCCTCCATTGTATTAAGGGGCGTGGTTAAGGAGGACAAAAGGGCGCCTGGGGGCTACGAGATAAGAGTTAAGGATTTGCAGATTATACATCTGGCGGAACGCGAATATCCATTGGCGAAGAAGGAGCATGGCACAGACTTCTTAATGAATTATAGGCAGTTGTGGATTAGAAGCCCAAGGCAAACAGCCATCCTGAGGATTAGAGCTGAAGTGATTAAGGCTTGCAGAGACTTTCTTGACAGCAGAGGCTTTGTCCTGACAGATGCACCAATATTCACGCCGACAGCCGTTGAAGGAACAACAACCCTTTTTGAGGTTCCATACTTTGGAGAAAAGGCTTACTTAACCCAGAGCGGGCAGCTTTATGTTGAGGCCACAATAGCTGCCTTTGGAAAGGTCTACTGTTTCGGTCCCACCTTTAGGGCTGAAAAGTCCAAAACGTCCAGACATCTAACAGAGTTCTGGATGGTTGAGCCTGAGATGGCTTTCTGCGATTTTGAGGAAAACTTGAAAGTTCAAGAGGAAATGGTAACCTACATTGTTAAGACTGTTCTAGAAAAACGGCGAAGGGAGCTTGAAACCCTCAAGCGGGACATTGCGCCTTTACAGAAGGTGGAACCGCCCTTTGAGAGAATTAGCTACACAGAGGCTGTGGACATGCTACAGAAGGCTGGTTTCCCAATACAATGGGGTGAAGACCTTGGAGCACCACACGAAAGATACATTTCACTTCAGTTTGAAAAGCCAGTTTTCGTCTACAGATACCCGGCCAAGGCTAAAGCCTTCTACATGCAGCCAGACCCAGAAAATCCAGAAGTCGTTTTGTGTGCCGATTTGATGGCGCCTGAAGGCTACGGCGAAATAATAGGTGGAAGCCAACGCATCCACGACCTTAAACTATTAGAAAAACGCATAGAAGAGTTCGGCTTGCCAAAACAAGCCTACGAGTGGTACTTGGACCTGCGAAGGTATGGTTCCGCTCCACATTCCGGTTTCGGGTTGGGAGTAGAACGGACAGTCATGTGGATTTGCAAGCTAAAACACATAAGAGAAACAATACCCTTCCCAAGAACAATAACACGCATATACCCATGAATTTAATGGAAAAGTTGGTTTAGGTCCACTTCCAAATTTTTTTGCCATAGAAAACTTCTGGCAAGATGAACAAGCCGGATAAGGAAGCAGCTATTGCAATCGCCCATTCCATAGGGTCGTCAAGCCAAACAGTTCCCATTAACCCGAAGAACGGCACAAGTATTGTCGCAACAGCTGAAACTACGACAGCAACGACCAAGAATTTATTATTAAAAGCCTCTCTGCCCATCCTCCAGACGCTGCGCCTTTCTGAGCGACAATTCCAAACCACAAACAACTCTTGCAGCGTTGCCCGTATAAAGGCCATGGTTCTGGCTTGAGCTAATTTCATTTTCCCCTCTATAGTGGTTAGATCTGTGGAGCCGGGCAAAAGGTAAAATTGCCAATAGAAAAGCCCCCCAGTTAAAACAAATTGCAGTATAAACGTCACAATTATTGAGGCTAGTCTCCCATGCAATATCCCTTCTTTCGGGTTCCTCGGCGGCCTTTTCATAATATCCTTATCTGGGGGGTCCATTGTTAGTGCCAAGGCAGGGCCTCCATCTGTAACAAGATTTAGCCACAATATCATTGGGGCTGTTAGTGGCAGTTCCAGGCCGAGAAGAGCGAATGTTCCAATTAGTGCTAGTTCGTCAAAGTTGCACCTCATAAGGAAGAAAGAGAATTTGCGTATGTTGTCATAGATTCCCCTTCCGCCTTCTACAGCGTTCACAATTGTGGCAAAATTGTCGTCCGCTAAAACAATGTCGGCTGCCTCTCTTGTAACATCGGTGCCTGTTATTCCCATAGCCACCCCTATGTCCGCTTGCTTAAGTGCTGGAGCATCATTCACGCCGTCGCCGGTCATCGCCACTATGTGGCCTCTTTTCTTCAAGGCTCTTACAATTCTAAGCTTGTGTTCCGGTGAAACCCTTGCGTAAACCTTGACTTTTTCGACTATTTTCTCGAATTCTTCGTCGCTTAACGCGTCAAGTTCGGCGCCAGTAAGCACTATGTCATCGGTGCCGCCTTCAATGTTTTCAAGCATA
>JAGTQI010000073.1 GCA_018396955.1 Candidatus Bathyarchaeota archaeon
TGTCCCACCGTTCTGGTGACACTTGCGATTGGCATATCGCCCACTTAGCTGTGGCGTTTAAATGCCCAATCATCAAGGCTGGCGTGGTGGAGGGAGCCCGAATAGCAAAAATAAATGAGTTGCTGAGGATTGAGGAATTTCTCGGGGAGAGAGCCGAAATGGCTGAACTCCACATTCCATAATGGAGAGTGAAATGAGTTTGACTGAAAAAGATAAGGAAGAAGCCAGAAAGGAAAAGTTTGAAGAGGAAACAAGTGCAAGTGCAGAAGAAGAGCTCCTACTGCCGCGGGACACGCTTCTCTCGGCTGGAATACACATCGGAACCAGAATGAAGACGAAGGACATGGAACAGTTTATATACCGTGTCAGACCAGATGGCCTATTTGTTCTGGACGTTAAAAAGACTGATGAGCGCATAAGAGTGGCGGCTAAATTCTTGGCAAGATTTGAACCTTCAAGGATAGCCGCCGCCGCAGCTAGGCTATATGCACAAGAACCGGTTAAAAAGTTCTGTGAAGCGGTTGGCGCAACTCCAATTGTTGGACGCTTTATCCCAGGTCTGCTTTCTAATCCGCTCTATCCCAACCGTATTGAACCAAATGTGTTAATAGTTTCAGATCCCCGGGCGGATTCCCAAGCAGTGAGGGAGGCTGCCTCCGTAGGCGTTCCAGTAGTGGCCTTATGCAGCACTGACAATGACTTTTCTGGAGTTGACCTAGTAATACCCACAAACAATAAGGGTAGGAGAGCCTTGGCGGTCATTTATTGGCTTCTTGCAAGGCAAGTTTTGCGCGAAAGAGAGGAGCTTCCACCAGACAAAGATATGCCGTTAACCATCGAGGATTTTGAGGCTAAAATTTCAAAGGAGGAAGAGGAGAGCTAACCTGAAATGGCGAAGATTCGGCTTCCAAGCCAAGCTGGAGCCTTCTACGCTGGAAAAGCCGAATCGTTGAAGAAGCAGATTGAAGAATGTTTTCTACACGAGTTGGGACCGGGAAAAATTCCAACAGTTGTTGAGGGACCAAGACGTATAGTTGGTTTTGTTTGTCCCCATGCAGGATACATGTATTCTGGACCGGTGGCGGCCCACGCCTATTATAGTTTGGCTTCTGATGGTAAGCCAGAGACTGTTGTGCTTTTTGGTCCAAACCACACGGGGTATGGTAGTGCCTTAGCCGTGATGAATGAGGGTTTTTGGCGCACCCCCCTTGGCGATGTTGAGGTTGATAGGGAAACAGCCAACAAGATTGTTGAGGAAGCCCACATTGTTGATGTTGATGACTCCGCCCATCGATATGAACATTCCATTGAGGTGCAGCTTCCATTTCTGCAATACCTTTTCGGCTCAGCGTTTAAAATTGTGCCCATCTGCTTTTTAATGCAGGATTTGCACTCTTCAAGAGAGGTTGGGCAAGCTGTCGCAAAGGGTGTAGCTGGAAAAAGCGCCTTAATTATAGCTTCTTCAGACATGACGCATTACGAGCCGCAAAAAGTGGCTGAAAAGAAGGATATGTTGGCTCTCAAGGCAGTTGAAGCTATGGACGAGGAACGCTTCTATTCCATAATTGAAGAGAATCAAATTACCGCATGCGGCTATGGTCCCATAATTGCCCTCATCACAGCTGCAAAGGCCTTGGGGGCGAGAGAGGCAAAATTATTATGTTACAAGACTAGTGGAGATGTTACTGGCGACTACTCAGCCGTTGTTGGGTATGCTGCCGTGCAATTCACAAAATAGTGGTTTGGGATGGGAGTTATCGCCTCGGCTCCCGCGAAAATAATACTTTTCGGAGAACACTTCGTCGTCTATGGTGAACCGGCAATAGTCCTAGCCGTAGACAAAAGAGCCTACGCGAAAGCGGAACTACGCGAGGATAAGAGGCTTTTCCTACGCTCTTTAAACCTAAACGTCGCCGGATTTTTTGAAAATGGAAACTTTAAAGCTGAAGAAGGAAACCCAAAAGAGGCTAAAATAAAGCTTGAACCGCTTAAATGCGCGGTGGAAAAGGTTCTGGAGATTTCAGGCGAGAGGGCTGGCTTAAACATAGAGGTTAACTCAACGGTTCCCGTTGCTGCTGGTTTGGGTTCTTCAGCGGCTGTAGCTGCCGCTGTGGCAGCCGCCGTCGGCGCACTATTAAATGTAAAGATGTCAAAGGAGGATGTTTTCCGCATAGCCTACGAAGCTGAAAAAGTCATGCATGGCACGCCTTCAGGCGTGGACCCGGCAATATCAACTTTCGGAGGAGCACTATTTTTCCAAATAGACACAGGGTTTAAACCTCTTGATGTTAGGGTTGATATACCGCTTGTTGTCGGCAACACTGGTGTTGAAAGGTCAACACGGAGCCAAGTCGCAAAAGTTCGAAGCTTAAAAGACCGTTATCCACAAGTTGTTGAGCCTATGATGAGGGCTGCCCGTGAAATAGTTCTAAGAGCTATTGAAGCCTTAAAAGAGGGCGACTTAGAGACTGTTGGAGAACTGATGAACATAAATCATGCACTACTTTATGGGTTAGGGGTTTCAGACGAATCTCTGGAGTGGCTTATTAACGCTGCTCGCAAGGCAGGGGCACTAGGCGCAAAACTGACTGGTGCAGGGGGTGGAGGATGCATGATAGCCCTTGCGAGTAAAGATAGAGTTGAAAATGTTTTAGAGGCTGTGCAAAGGGCTGGAGGAAACGCTTTCATAGCAAAGAAAACGGATGAGGGGGTTAGGATTGAGCCAACCTAGACCAACAGTTTTAAAAATTGGCGGCTCCGTCATAACGGACAAGAGCAAAGAGCTCGGCGTTCAAATGGAAGCTATAAGCCGAATAGCAGACGAAATACTGGAAGCAAACACTAAAAATTTGATAATTGTACATGGCGGAGGGAGTTTTGGTCACCCAGTGGCGCAAAAGCACGCCATAAAGGAAGGCTTTAAAGAGGAGTCCCAAATAATAGGGTTTGCGGAAACTCACCACGTTATGACCGTGCTTAATGGACTTTTCATGGACGCTTTAATATGGCGGGGCATACCGGCAGTAAGCATCACACCTTCTTCATGCATAATGACGCGGAATGGCAGAATAATGTGCTTTGAGGATTCTCCCCTAAAGCAGCTTATGAAAATGGGCTTCATTCCAGTTCTTTATGGAGACGCCGTCTTTGATACAAAGTTGGGCTTTACAATATTGTCTGGAGACCAGCTTGTCGCGTTTCTAGCCATGAGGTTCAACGCAAAAAATATCGTGATCGGCGTTGATGTGGACGGATTATACGATGTGGACCCAAAAACTAACGTGAAAGCCAAAATGTTCGAACGCTTAACTTTGGCGGAGCTTAAAAATGTTCAAAAGCTTTTGGGCGGGTCAAACGTATGCGATGTGACTGGTGGGATGGCAAATAAAATTGCTGAGCTTATACCCGCGGTTGAGCATGGTATTACTGTTTTAATGGTTAATGCTACGAAGCCCAGATATATCTATAAAGCTCTAAAAGGAGAACGCATTAAGGGTACACTCATAGAGAAGGAATAGGTTTGGCTGAAAAAACCAGAAAGCGTAAAGCAGACCACATCCGCATAGCCACAACTTACAATGTCCAAGCAAAAAACATCACAACAGGATTTGAGGACGCGTACTTCGTTCACAGAGCCTTACCGGAAATTGATAAAGACAAAATAAATCCTTCAACAACGGTTTTCAATCACAAGTTTTCCGCACCAATAATAGTGAGCGCCATAACCGGCGGAACAAGCGAGGCAAGGAAAATTAACGCGACAATAGCCACAGTTGTTGAAGAATTTGGGCTTGGAATGGGTGTTGGAAGCCAAAGGGCGGCGTTAGAAGACCGGAGACTAGAGAAAACCTTTGCCATAGTCAGAAAAAAGGCGCCTACAGCCTTCTTAATGGCGAACATTGGTGGAATACAACTCGCCAAAGGATACAACATTAAAGAGGCAAAGAAGGCCATAGAAATGATTGACGCTGACGCCTTAGCCATACACTTAAACCCTCTTCAAGAGGCTGTGCAGCCGGAAGGGGAAACAAGCTTTAAGGGGGTACTTGAAAAGATAGGTGAAATCGCCAAAGAGCTTGACAAACCAGTAATTGTAAAGGAAACTGGAGCGGGCATAGCTGCTGAAGAAGCGAAGAAGCTTGAAGCTATTGGTGTTAAGGGCATTGATGTTAGTGGCGCTGGTGGCACAAGCTTTGCCGCAGTGGAGTATTTTCGCGCGAAGGGTAGGAGAAACGCTTACAACCGCAGATTAGGCGAGGTTTTTTGGGATTGGGGGATACCGACAGCAATAAGCATAGTCGAAGTTGCACAGACGGTCAGCATCCCAATTATAGCCTCCGGTGGAGTGCGCAGCGGATTGGATGCGGCTAAAGCCCTGGCCTTGGGGGCAAGCCTTGCAGCTCTTGCACAGCCAGTTTTGCAGGCGGCTGTTGAAGGCGTCAGACAAACAAGAAAAATGTTGCGTGTATTAATAGAAGAATTGAGGAACACCATGTTCCTTGTTGGAGCCGAAAATACTCAGCAGTTACATAAGGTACCCCTTGTAATTGTTGGGAAAACGGCTGAATGGCTTAGGTTAAGGGGCTTTGACGTAGAAGTTTATGCAAGGAGGGGGGTGAGGGTTAACCTTGGGGGTTAATATTGGGCTTGATATTGAGAAGCTTCTTGAAAAAAAGGCAGCCATCATAAACAGGGCTATTGAGAAATACATACCGAGAATTTTTTCAAAGGAAGCCATAATCTTCAAAATAAGCCCGCCAAGATACGCATACAACATTGAAGCCATAAACAAGGCTGTGGCTGAACCGATTTGGGAGTTTCTGGACAGAGGTGGGAAAAGGTGGCGTCCAACCCTCTTCCTACTTATATGCGAGGCTTTAGGCAAAAATCCTGAGGACTACGTGGATTATGCGATAATTCCAGAAGTTGTACATAATGGAACTTTGATGATAGACGATATCGAAGACTCTTCTGAATTCCGCAGAGGTAAGCCTTGCACATACAAAATCTATGGTTTGGACATAGCTATAAACGCTGGCAACGCCATGTACTACCTTCCACTTTTGCCATTGATGGAAAATCGTGAGAGGCTAGGCCCAGAGAAGCTTGCAAGAATTTATGAGATTTACGTGCAGGAGATGATAAACCTCAGCCTAGGACAAGCAATGGACATAGCTTGGCACAGAGGTTTAGCGAATGCCGATCAGTTAGGGGAAGAGAACTATTTGCAGATGTGCGCCTACAAAACCGGAACTTTAGCGAGGATAGCTGCCAAAATCGCTGCCGTAGTGGCTGACGCTTCCAATGAGCTTGTTGAAAAGCTTGGGCAATTTGCAGAAAGCATAGGGGTAGCCTTCCAAATACAAGATGATGTGTTGGATTTAACTGGGGAGGAGTTTACCGAGAAAAAGGGTGGAAGGGGACAAGACATAACAGAGGGAAAACGCACCCTCATCGTGATTCACACTTTGAAGGTGGCAAATGCCAAGGATAGAAAGAGGCTTATTGAGA
>JAGTQI010000011.1 GCA_018396955.1 Candidatus Bathyarchaeota archaeon
GTTTTTGAGTGAAGCTCGATTTCTATTCTGCCTATTCTGCCAGATTTTTGGAGTTCCCTTAGGTCCAGTTCTGGCCCGAAGAGACCTTCTGTTTGTCCGAAAACTGCTCCTATGACGTCTGGTTTTTCAACTACTCCTTCTATCTCGAATCTTGCACGTATTACATATTTTACTGTAAGGGTTTGTGATGAACCCGTAAGCGTCACCTCCTTTATGCATGTGGTTTATACCTTATGTTAGTTTGAATGTGTAATGAGAGAATCGTCCTCTCTCAACACCCGGATTTAGTTAATAATGACTTTCGATATATATTACCTTTATGAATCACCAATCTTTCTTTTTAATGTTTTCATGTATTTGGCTAGGCCTTCCACGTCCTTCACTTCCTTTCTAACAAGGCTGGAAAGCCTTAGCCAAAAGTGCACGTTAACCTTTACGCCTATTTTTTCTATGTGCTGTTTTAGGTTTTCTGTTAGTTCTCTACCCCTTTTGTCGAAGTCTAAGAGCATCAAGACCTCGCTTGTCTTTGAGGCTTCTATTTCAGAAATAACGTCCAAGAGATTTTTTCCGCCAGTTTTTGCAAATATTAATTGCCCGTTTATGCCTAGTTCTTTAAGGGCTTCCGCGTCCTTTCTCCCTTCAATAAGGATTGGTTTCCCACCTTTGTTTTCTTCGGCTAGCTGCTCCAAAATTTGCAGAATTTGCTCTTCCTTCTCCTTTAGGTGTGTGGACATGCCCTCTTACCTTGTTACTTCTGCCTTTTTAACAACTTCTAGGCTTTCCTTAGCTCCTTTATCTGTTTCGAAGTAGCGCCTTATAGGCTCCAATATGCGTGCCAGTTCTTTGGCTACTGCATTTTTCAAGTCTTGCGGGTGGAGTTGTCCGGTTCTGTAGGCTTTTTCCAGCTGCTCGTAGTTTTCGAAGGTTATTGTGCCTCCATACTTGGATGGGCGTTCAATTGTGAAGGTTTCTGTTTCATGGAATATTATGTATTTGACTATTTCTAGGACTGGGTTCATCTCCGTCTGCTTTTCTGGACACCATGCCCTTTTCAGTTTAGCCCTTATTTGCTCTTCGTTGTCGTGAATGAATATGGCTGTCCAAGGCTTTGACTTGCTCATTTTGCTGGCAATCACTCGCTCCAGCTTATCTTTGGTTTGTAGCTTGGCTGGCTCGGCTATACCCATAAGCAAGTGGTGGTGAACCGCCACAGGCTTTTTCCATCCCATTTTTGGAAAAATTTCGCGTGCCAGCACATGTGCCTTGCGTTGGTCCATCCCGCCGTGGGGTATGTCGGCACCTATTGTTTTTATGTCCACGGCTTGCATTGGCGGATAAAAGTATTGGGACAAGTCCAGCCTTTCAGTTTCGCTCCGCCCCATTATTGTGAGGCAGCGCAGCGTTCGGCTTAATGTCATGTGCTTTGCAAACTTTAGCAGGTTTCGCCAGTACTCATCGTTGTTATGGTAAAGTTCTGAACCGACAACTATTTTTGCACCGGGGCAGAAGAATTGGAAGGCTTTGGCGTAGTATTTTGTGGCTTGAAGAATTTTTTCCCAATCTCCACCGAACTTGTTATTTATGAAGCTGTGCCAATCCGCTAAATAGACTTGGCAGCGGACGCCAGCCTTCAAGAAATCATTTATTTTGAAGCCGGAAATCACAAGGTTTCCAAGATGCAGCAAGCCTGAAATCTCAAAACCTATGTAATGCCCTGGATGCTCATTAGTTTCTAAAAGTTCTCGTAACTCACTTTCGACGAGAATCTCTTCTGTCGGCGGTCGTTTAATCAGCTCAATCTTCATTTCTATGTCCAAGACTTGTCAAGCCTTCTACAATTAAACAGAACTGAAACTTAAAAGTTGTTTCGCGGGCGCCTTTTGTTTCCCACGTTACCTATCACTTAACTTCATTGTGGAGCCGTGCGCTCCCCTTGGTTAAGCTCTCTCCGGCGTGGGAGATTTAGGCGCCCGCGCCCGCCGGTGTCCCATGCTTGGGTAAACCCGCCTTCACGGCAACAAACGTTTCGAACGCAGTTGCTCTGTTGGGTCCGTCGGCATGGATTTGTCCCGGCGGGATTCTGAAAAGGCTCACGTTCGGGGAGGTTCATCGCCAAAATAGGTTAGAGCCTTTTTTAGAGTTAAATGTTGCTGTTTCAAAACCAAAGTCATATTTATTAATGGTTTTCACCACAAATACGGTGCCTCTCTCTAGTTTTGGCGATGCCGATTAGACTCCTCCTGGGAATTTTAGGCTGATTTAAGGCTTATTTTCCCTACCCCCTCCCCTATAGAATTTTGCTAGAAGTCAATTTTGTTACTGGTGACGAACTGCAAAATTGATAGCCCCTCTATAGAATTTTCTTGCGTAATAGAAGCATGCCACTGGAATGTCAGTTTTAGGTTGTGGGCGGTTGCTAACTTAAATTTCCCCCTCTAGAATTTTTAGTTAGGAGCCATTCCAGGTCTATTTCGAAAGCTGCTGTTGGGTTTTCGATTTCGAAGTTGTTTAGAACTTGGGGGTGGACTTCGCCTAGAATCCCAATCTTCCTTTTTCCTAAGCGGATGGCTGCTGTTCTGCCTTCTAAAAAGTTTGGGTGCCTAGTTGCTTCGACTTGCCAGTTTGCCAAGCCCATGTTGACAAGCAGCGCCTCACATACAGATTTTATCTCTGTATAGTTGGCTGTTGAGTGGGATGTTACGGACGCCAAATGCAATCGCCTTTCACACATGGTTTCTCGTCGGCGGTTTATTTTTGCCACGTCTGAAACTTCAAAAAGTTTTTGCGGGTAACTTTCATGCCTGTTTTCAGCCAGGTTTTTCAAAAGTCCAGGTAGGAGCATTTCCCGCATTATAGTGTATTCAGCTGAGACTGGGTTTGCGAGGCGCACTGGGTTTTTCGGTTTAAGCCTCATAAGCTCGTAGTGGGTTCGCTCGTTTGTCAACGTAAAGTTCATAACCTCCAAGAAGCCCAAACCAGTCATTATTTGACGCACAGCGTCCGCCAACTTGCTGGCTGGATGTTTTTCCCCAACAGTTAGCGTAGCTGGCATTGTCGGCTCAAGCCTATAATAGCCATAGCCTACGGCAACCTCCTCAACAAGGTCTATTTCATGCATTATGTCAATTCTGTATGGCGGAATAGAAACTTCTAGGACGCCCTTCTCAACGACTTCTGCATCCAAGCGGCACTTTTGCAGACATTTTATGGATTCGACTTCTGAAAGTTTTAAGCCAAGCATTTTATTTGCATAGTTTAGCCTAAGCCTCATTTTCTCCGGTTCAAGGACTGGTGAAAACAATGTGCGGTCTGGATAGTGCACGTTAACCTTTTCTATTTTTCCGCCCATATCCGCCAAGGCAGTTGCTAAGACTTTCAGACTTTTTTCCACGGCTTCAAGGTTTGGTCCCGTTACATCCAAGAAGAGGTTCCGTGTTTTAGTGTCCACCCTTGTAAGTTCACCGTTTATTATCGGCGGCATTGACAATACACGCCCACATCTGTCGATTAGAAGCGGGTATACGGGCGCCAAATCCACTAGGTGGCGGTAGGCCACCCCCTTCTCATGCTTTTCCAAAATTTCCTTCGGCGTCATTTCCTCCGTCTTGCCAAGGGGAACAAATTTGACGCTTGTAGGCTCCACAGTTGTGTACGTGAATGGAGGTTCCACAGCGTCTAAGTTGTGAATGCCTATGGAAGCTTTCTTACGGTCTCTTCCTACACCCCAGTGGAGGTCTTCCTGCATATCCATAAGCTCAACAACTGCATCTTCATCCAGCTTTATGTCCCGGACGACAGCTGCAAGCATGTAAGGTCTAACTGTGGCAACAGCTTTATCGATGTTAAGTGTTATTCTTGGCTCTTCAGCATGGTATTTCGGCATTCCAGTCTCCAGCTCCAAGAAGCCTTTTAATGCGCGGGCAACTCCGGCATAGCTGCAGAAATCTATGCGGTTTGGGTTGTACTCCGCCTTGACATAGTCTTCGCCTACCTCCTCTAAGTCGAAGCCTATCCATGGAAGCCATTTTGTCAAGTCGCTAACAGTTACTGGCTTGCCTACAAACCTTGAAAACCTTCCCACTTTAAGCGTTATCACTGGCATAGAGGAGTCCTCCTCAGCCATCCCAAATTGTTTGCATATAACAATCTAATATCATCCAATCCGAGCTCAATCATGGCTAAGCGTTCCAGTCCGCCTCCCCAAGCCAGAACTGGACATTTAACCCTTACTGGTGCCAAAACCTCTGGGCGGAAAATCCCCATGCCGCAAAGTTCTATCCAACGTTTAAGCCTAGGATGGTAAGCCACGGCTTGGGCTGAGGGCTCAGTGTATGGGAAGTAGCTTGGCCAAAACTCTATCTTCTCCAGCCCAAACTTTGTGTAGAAGGTTTTCAGAGTTCCCATCAAATCGCGAAGTGTAACTCTCTTGTCAACAACTATTCCCTCAATTTGGTGGAACTCAGCCAAGTGCTTGTATGTAACCTGTTCGTTCCTGTAAACTCTATCCACAGAAAACACTTTTATTGGCGGCTTCTTGTGGGCGGCCAAATACTTTATAGTTTCAGCTGTTGTGTGGGTTCGCAGTACAAGCCTCTTAGCCTCTTCTGGATTCCACTTGTAACGCCAACCTTTGGAGCCGGTGACCCAGCCGTCCTCATGGGTTTTTGCCACAGCTTCCACGAATCTCTTCGATGGTAACCGCCCAGCTTGCGGGTTAGCGAGATAAAACGTGTCCATCATTTCTCTGGCTGGATGGTCTTGAGGCTGGAACAAAGCGTCAAAGTTCCAGAAAGCTGTCTCCACCAGTGGCCCACGGATTTCTGTAAAGCCCATCTCCAAGAAGATTTCGCGGGCGCGCTTGATAATTTGCTGTAGTGGATGCACCTTGCCTGGATAAACTGCTGGTCCAGGAGCCGCCACATCAAATCTTGTGAGTTTTACACTTTTCCATCGCCCCGATATTATGAGTTCAGGGGTTAGCTGTGTCACTTCCTCAAGTATTTCTAAGCCTTTCTTGACGGTTTTCCATCCTTCTTCTGTGAGTTCTAACTCGCGGTAAGTCTTTTCCTCCAAATCCACAAGTTTACGCTTTTTGAGGATATTTAGGGCTTCTTTTAGCTCTCTGCTTAAATCGTCAACTATGATGGAGCGTCCCTCAAAAATTTTAGCTAAAAGCTTTTCATCATCTCCAAGCGGCGGCTCAGTGTTTACGTTTAGAGTGCATTTTTCTCCCTTTATGACTCCCCAATTCTTCCTTTTCAGCCAACCTAAGGCAATGGGCATGAGACCGGCGTCTAAACCAGCTTCTCTGGCGGCTTCGTCCACATCTGCCTCACCCCCGAGCCCCAATAAGGCGCGGAGGAGACGGCGTTCCGGCAAACCGTGTTGGGCGTAGCTCCCACCTTCCTCGTTTAATGTGACTACATTCCATTTCCGCTCATGAACCCTCACAAGGTTGCGCGTTGAAAGAGTTAGAGTAGCCCTCATAACAGCGGCGTGTGCCAAGCCACTTTTTTCAGCTATATCTTCCACAGAGGCTTTTCCGCCCAGTCCCTGCAGTGCCATTAAAGTTTTTCTTTCATGAAGCCGCAAACCAGCCATTCTTCAAACACCTAGGCTATGGTTTAAGCTGTTTAGCGCGTTGTGATGGTTACATAAAAGTCGTTGGAGAGTTTTAAAACTATGCCCTTTAAAAAAGAATTCAAAGCCGCTTCTTAAGTAAATTGGCGGGACATCCCTTCACCAGCAACATTTGAATGGAAATGCTAACCCCATATTTATAGCTTATTCCGTAGGCATTTTTCATAAAATTTAATACGTTTCATGGGAATTGTATAAGGAAGCCAGAAAAGGGCTTGGAAAGTGCAAAAGTTTGGTAGGCGAAGAAAATAACGAGATGGTTGTCACTCCGTGGGAAGTTAGGGGCAGAGTCGATTATGAACGCTTAATACGGGAGTTCGGAACTCAGCCTCTAACAATAGAGCTAATCCAAAAACTGGCAAAACACACCGGTGGGCTTCACTTACAGCTACGGAGAGGCCTCTTCTTTTCCCATCGCGATTTGGATGTTGTCCTAGACCTATACGAGAAAGGAACAAAATTTGTGCTCTACACTGGTCGGGGTCCATCCGGTCCAGTGCATTTAGGGCATCTGATTCCTTGGATTTTCACCAAGCATCTTCAAGACAATTTCAAGACGAGGCTTTATTTCCAAATGACAGATGACGAAAAATTCTTAGTTAAGGACGAGCTGGGGCTAAGAGAAGCAACAAGCTTCGCTTATGAAAATGCTTTAGACCTCATAGCCTTGGGCTTTAAGCCAGAAAACACTTTCATAATATATGACGTGCAAGACATAGATTTGCTTTATGATCTAGCCTTGGAAGTCGCCAAACGCGTAACCTACTCAACTGCCAGGGCGACCTTCGGCTTTCAGGAAAGCACAAACATCGGGTGGGTTTTCTGGCCAGCCATTCAAGCAGCACCATGCTTCATCCACGCCAAACTAACCGGAGAGAATGTTCCATCGCTTATTCCCGCAGCCATAGACCAAGACCCATACTGGCGTATAACCCGTGATGTGGCTCCAAAACTCGGCTATTACAAGCCCGCGCAGATTCACTGTCGCCTATTACCAGGCTTAGGCGTTGGCGGTAAAATGAGCGCCTCAGAGCCCGAAACATGCATATTCACAATAGACACGCCAGAAGTTGTAAAGCGAAAAGTTTGGAACGCCTTTACTGGTGGTAAACCCACAGTGGCGGAGCAGCGGAAAATGGGTGGAGACCCATCCATATGCACAGTGTTCCAGTACTTCCTGTTCATGTTTGAGGAAGACGATGACAAGCTTGCTGAAAGGGAAAGAAAGTGCAAGGCTGGGGAGATTTTGTGCGGCGAGTGCAAAAACGAGTTGGCAGATAGGATTAACAGCTTCCTTGAAGACCACAGGAAAAAGCGAGAAAAAGCGAGAAACATAATAGATAAGTTCCACATAAAACGTTAGAAAGGTGTGGTGCGTGCCAAAATGAATGGAAAAGATGTTGTTAATGTAAGCCCTTCAAATGCTTTTAGGCTTGTCCATCCAATGCACACCGTTCTCATCTCGTGCGTGGGCGCGGACGGAAAGCCAAACATTATTACTTTGGCCTGGGCTATGCCAACATCCATAAGTCCTCCGCTTGTAGCTGTTAGCATCGCGCCCCGTAGACATTCCCACAGCCTAATTCGGGAGACAAAAGAGTTTGTTGTAAACATTCCGACGATGGAAATATTGGACGCAACATTCTATTGTGGACGGGTTAGCGGAAAAGGCCGTGACAAGTTTAAGGAGACTGGCTTAACGCCAATGCCAGCAAGAAGAGTTAAGCCCCCAATAATAAAAGAGTGCGTCGCCCATTTGGAGTGCAGGCTTCACAGCCAATTTGAGACGGGAGACCACACGATATTTGTTGGCGAAGTCCTCGAAGCCTATGCGAACAGGGAATGCTTCACAAGCACCGGCTACGACTTGGAAAAAGCGAAAATGGTTTTCCACCTCGGCGGAGACGAGTTCGCAACCCTACAACCGAAGATTTTCAAACCAAAACTCTAAAACCGGTAGCTCTCCCCAGGATTTAGAACCGCCACTCTAACTTTAGGAGCCCTCCTTTTCACCTTTTTAATGAACTCTTCGGCCGATTGGGCTAAAACTGGAAAAGTTTTGTAATGCATTGGAACCACAGCCTTAGGCTTCAACAGTCTGACGGCTTCAGCCGCCTCCAAGGCGCCCATGGTGTAGTATCCGCCTATCGGCAGCAGTGCCAAGTCAAGCTTGTAGAGCTGCCCAATAAGCTTCATATCCCCAAAAAGTCCGGTGTCTCCGGCGTGGTAAACCCTTTTACTTCCAGCCTCAACGACAACGCCTGTTGGCGCTCCCCTTAAGCATGTGTGAAAGGCTTGAACCATGTAAAGTTTTACGCCCTTAACTTCTGCGCATCCGCCAATGTTAAGTCCAACAACATCTTTCACGCCGCTTTCGCCGGCGTAGTTGCCAAGCTCAAAAGTTGAGACGAAGGTGGCGTTAGTTCGCTTGCAAATGTTTACTGCGTCGCCAAGATGGTCGCCATGGTCATGAGTGACATAAACAATGTCAGCTCGGTCAATTTCAGAGGCCTTAACCGGTGAAGCAGGATTTCCATCAAGCCAAGGGTCAATCAGCACAGTTTTTCCGCCCATCTCAATTTTGAATGCTGCATGTCCAAGCCATGTGACTTCCGCCAAACACAAGCCCTCCCGCTAAATCTTTAAACTTAATACAGGTTTAATTTATAAAGTTAAAAGGGTTAAAGTGCCCCTAAAATGAAAGCCATAGACGAGGAAGCCTTTGAAAAGCTCCGCTTGTCCGGTAGGATTCTCCGCGAAACCCGAGAAGAACTGAAGGGTTTTGTCCGCGAAAACATGCTTATAATCGAGGTTTGCGAAAAAGCTGAAGAGCTTATTAGACGTAAGGGTGGAAAACCAGCCTTCCCATGCAACGTTTCAATAAATGAGATTGCAGCCCACTACACTTCGCCGCCAAACGATATAAGGAGAATTCCGGAAAAGTCGCTTGTGAAGGTGGATATTGGTGCCCACGTGGATGGCTATGTAACGGACACGGCGGTGACGATATGCTTCAACCCGGAATACCGTGAAATGGTAAATGCAGCGGAGCAAGCCTTGAAAAAAGCTGTGGAAGCCATACGCCCGGAAATGCCAACGTCGAGGCTTGGTGCGCTGATTGAGCAGACAATAAGGTCCAGAGGCTTCAAGCCTATTTCAAACTTAACTGGGCATAGCGTTGGCAGATACTTGGTGCATGCCGGAACATCGCTGCCAAATGTGACGCACTTATCCCTCACAAAAGTTAAGGTGGGAGAAGCCTACGCTATAGAACCCTTTGTAACAGTTCAAAACGCCGTCGGCAAAGTGGAAAACAGCCCAGAAGCCACAATATTCCGCTTTGTAAAGCAAAAGCCACTTAAAAATGTATATGCAAAAAAGCTTCTAAAATACATCGAGGAAAAATTTAAAACCCTGCCCTTCACGGAGCGCTGGCTTCAAGGCATTGTTCCAAAAGAGCAGCATATGGAAGCCTTCAAAGAGCTTTTAATTTCAAAGGCGATTATGAGCTATCCAGTTTTCATAGAAGCCAGCAGAAAACCAGTGGCCCAAGCAGAACACACAGTTCTAATAGTTGAGGATGGATGCCTTGTCCTAACATAACCTTCTAGTAGGGAAAAGTGGGCGCCTTGCCCTTCTCACGAACTTCACGGTAAATGGCAGTAATAATCATTTTTTCGTTGCATTTCTGGCATGGCTCAACCTCCTTGAAAACATAGTCGCCTCGCTGAAACTCCCGAACACTTTTGAAACCACACTTCTTACACTCAATAGTTGTGGTTATTGGCGGCATTTCAATTCTTAAGCGCAAGATGCGCTGCCTCGTCTGAAACAGCACATACGTTGACAAGGCTAAGCCTATAAAGCCCAATAAAAGCCAGTAAACAGCAACTCCTGGCGCAGTGTCGTAGAGGTAAATTGCAAGCACAAGCGCCGCCAAAGCCAAGGCCAAAGTGACAAATATTATGAGTAGGACGAAGGACGAAACCCTTGTTGCCGCGGATGCATTACTTCTGCTCATTTTGTCATCTCCTCCTCATTGTCCTATACCTATCGTGTTCCCAACACCAGCGATAATAACCTTGTCGCCCTCCCTGGTTCTTTCCAATATCACCTGCCTAATCCTTTCAATGGCTTTGTCAGCAGCCTCGAAAACTTCCTTGCGCATCGGCGAAACCGCGTCACCAATATCCTCTTTAATTATGACAGCGTTTATGGGAATGCGATACTTTAGAATGGTCTCCTCAATCTTGAACTGGTCAACGCCTGGACCGCCTATGGCTGCGCCCACACCCTCAGCCACTTCGCCAACCTCCTCGCCTTCAAGCTTCAAGGCAGCGTCAATCATGATTATGTTGGCTATTTTACCTTCATTCTCCTCAATAATCGTTTTAATGGCGTCTCCTGGCTTACCAACATTACCGCCAGGGCCCTCAGCCTTTATGACATAGGCTGTTCGCCCCTCGAAAGGAACCTCTGCCACAACACAGTCTTTAGGAACTTTCCGCGTTTGATGGCCGTGCATAAGTTTAGCTGCTACAAGCGCGCCGACTCCATCGCCGATGGGTTGACCATAGGCGAAAGCTTTAAGGGCGCTTGCATAGGCTTCGGCTTCCCGCATGACTAAGGGCAGAATCATCTGAATCTGCATAATGATGTATAGGCTTAGAGTTTTCTTTCCAAGTAGGTAATAGTGTCTTATAACCTTGTAAATGTAGTTTAAAGCCATTGCCGCCTCAAGGGTATTCTCCAAATTGTTCGCTTGAGTTTCGTCAGCCGCTGGAGCGAGAAGCTTAACCTCGTCCTTGAAGCGGGTGTCTCTAACGTCCAGTATGTGTTCAAGCTTCCAAACAACGCCAGCCGGGTCAAGACTTTGAGGAGCGATTGTGAAATATTCAAGGAAGCGGTCAACCCTAGCTGACGGATCTGTTTGGGGCTTTCCAATCTCCTTTATGGTTTCTATGGCTATTCTGCGACCCTCGTCTCGGATATACTTCAACTTGTATAGGCTGCCCTCAACCTCCCGAAGCATGATGTAAAGCTGTATGCGTTGACCGTAAAATATGGAGATGAATATGAAAGCGTAAATTATTAAGGTTAAAATCTGCGAGAAAATGTCTCCTCCCGGAAACTGTAAGAGCTGGTTTTTAAGAACGAACAGCGCTGCCACTATATTCACATACTCACCTTCCGAAAACTAGCAAAAGCCCAGTTATAAATTTTAGGATATTTCAAGTTTACTCGCACAACGAAATTAAATGTAATGCAGGTTTTTCAGTATCATGTTAACGCTTGCCACGAGAAGCATGTCTGCAAAGACAAGGTTTAAGCTTCTGCTTGAAAACTTCCTACTTGTATAAGCCCAACTTGTGCTCCAACAACGAAGCCTATTCCAAGATAAACCGCATACAAAGCATTTATGTTCCCTGTTGTATGTGGTTGGCTACACCAGAGACTGATGTGAAAATCATGGTGAACATGGAGGTTGGTATGGCGAAATGAATTGGAAAACTGAGCACATGGCACATGACTGGGACAAGGGTAACACCTCTACCTATTCCTAAAAGCCCAGAATCCACCCCGCCGAAAAACTTAAAAATAAACCATAAAGAATTTTCTGCCTATTCAAAAGCAGCTCTTTTTCGAAAACAGCGTCAACCACACTGCATGCCTTCACGACTCGGGTGGACAAAGCTCTGTAAATCATTTGAAGAGCAACAAAAATTAGGAAAGAGCCAAAAATAACGCCGAGCCACATCTTCACAACTGAAACAGCCGTTATGGATGCTCGACGTAACTTCCAGGCGCAGTGGCGCAGACTAAAACTAAACCAGTTTTAACATAAACATGGTGTTTGTTTCAGATAGTTTACAGAGGAAGCCATAGACGTGATGATAATTGTGGTTATACTTGTGCCCACTGCTTCCACTGGTTCAAAGCCGCAGAGAAGTGTTAGCAAAGGCACCACGAATATTCCGCCTCCAACACCTGTTAGGGCTTCAGCCATACTTATCAAAAAGCCAACGATTGGAAGAAGCAATTTTAACATATCAGGATTCTCCAAAGGCAACTATAGTAAAGAAAAGAAATAATACATTCGCAACACTATTTAAGGTGTAGCCTTTTTTTTAGAAAATTTTCCTAGGTTGGGGATGTTGTTGGGGGTCAACGCCTTCTTCATAAGCTCTATTTTCACTTTTCCTCCATTTGAAGGAACGTCTCCCTTTTTCTAACCAATACCATGTTCAGCTGAAATTGTGCCGCCGAGAATGTTTCTAACGAAATAAATTTCCTTTACAATTGCTGACAACTTACCTACGTCATGCTATATTATGGCGAGGGAGTATTCCCATCTAGGCATGTTTTGAGCTTAAAAATGGTGGACACTAAGTAATTCTAAGTGTAGGCGGCGAAACCCTTCCCCAGTATTGTGTAGCCAGTTATTAACTTCATTATTTCACTTGTGCCGTCCGGTATTGTCATCATTCTTGCATCTCTGTAATATCTTTCTAAGGGCATCTCATCTGAAAGCCCTAAGCCTCCATGAATTTGTATGGCGTCATATGTTACTTTTACAGCAGCTTCTCCACAGTACACTTTAGCCATTGAAGAAAGCCTTCTCGCCTCCGGACTACCTTTAGAGATAGCGTATATCGCCTTGTAACCTAGAAGCCTTCCAGTTTCTATTTGGACGTTCATATTGTAAAGCATTTCTTGGATTAACTGAAATTTACCTATTGGTTTTCCAAATTGAACCCTTTCCTTCGCATATTTCACAGAAGCCTCGAAGGCAGCCTCTGCTATTCCTATTGCAGCCAAGCCCATGGCAGCCCTGGGTAATGTCATAAGCGCGGTGAAAGGTGCCATTTGACTGAATAAGGCCATCATCCCTTCCGATATGGGAAGAGTTTCCATTAACTTTGGATCCGACCAAGCCTTTGCCATCATGGTGTTCAGCTCGTTTTCCTTTGAAACTTTACAGTCCACAAAGAACATTTCAGCTGTTGGAGCAGCCTTCCAGCCGATTTTATGTAACTCGTTTGTTTCAAATGGCGACACTTCCCGTTCGACAAGGAAGAATGTCTCCATGTTTGTCACAGAATCTTTCGCCCCGACAAATGCCACGTCAGCTATCGATCCGTTGCTTATCCATGTTTTTGTGCCATTAATTATGTAATAGTCTCCCTCCAATCTAGCGGTGGCCTTAATATTTGAGGTATCACATCCAGCTTCAGGTTCGGTCTCAGCGAAGCACCCGATGAACTCGGAGCGTTCAAGCTTTGGCATTAGCCTACTTTGCGTCTCTTCAGAGGCTAATGGGACAAACATCGCCGGGATGCTGCTCATGCCGAAAAGCGGTAGCAGACTAACCCAGACTCTTCCAACTTCTTCAGCGAATATCCCAAACAACATTGGATCTTCGGCGAAAACCATCTTCAAACTTTCCGGGTCAAGTCCTATGCCAACCTTTTTGAACTTCTTCATTATGTCTATGGCTTCCTCCTTAGAGAAAGGCCCTTTTTTGTCTCTTTCGTCAGCTATTGAAGCGAACTCCTTCTGCAAAAATTCACGAAGGCTATCTCTGAACATTTTTTCCTCTTGGGTAAACTCGAAATCCATTTAGAAACCCTCCAATCTAATTATTGAAAGTTTTATTTAATACCTTACTTTAACTTGCCAACAAAATGTTTTAGATGTCTAGAAAGAACCAAATCGAGGATTAGTGATTAAATGTCTTGTAAGCCAAGAAGTAGAAAATTTTACGGAAGAATTGAAGGCTGAAACAGAAGGTGACTACTTAAGGGGCTGCCAGCTTTCCCGGCTTCGCGTGGCCGAAGACCACACTACAACCGGGAACGGAGCGCGGTTTAACTTCCGAGTTCGGAATGGGATCGGGTGGGTCCCGCGCCCTATGGCCGGCAAACCCCAAAATACACCATAAACCATTACTCATTAACTTTTCGCTTAATCTGCTCAGTGATTGCTCACGTTCCAGTAATTGCTCACAATAGTTTGATCCTAGCTTTAACGAAAAAATTATACATTACATGCTCTCAACTAAGGCAGGGGAAGTGAAGAGACAAAAGCTTACTAGGATACGAGCTTCTAGGGAAAACCGTAGGAATTATTGGGTTAGGAAGAGTTGGTCGAAAAGTGGCGGAGAAAATTTTAGGATTCGAGGTGAAGCTACTTGCATATGATCCATACGTTGAAGAGGAAACCGCTAAAAAGATCGGCGTGGAACTGGTGGACTTAGACACGCGGTTGAAAGAATCAGATGTAGTGACCATACATGCAACTTTAACCAAGGAAACCGAACACATGATAGGGGAGAAAGAACTCAGATCCATGAAAAGCACAGCCTTCCTTATAAACACGGCGAGAGGAGCAATAATAGATGAGAAGGCTTTGATTAAAGCCCTAAAAGAGGGGTGGATTGCAGGGGCAGCGTTAGACGTTTTTGAAGAGGAACCACCAAGCCCGGACAATCCCTAACTCAAAACGGACGACGTTATTGTCACTCCCCACTTTGCATCCTGCACCTACGAAGCATACCAAAGAGAAGCGCTCCTAGCTGCCGAGGAGGTTTTAAGGGTGCTTAGAGGGGAGAACCCAAAATTCATCTCAAACCCCGAAGTGTTAAATCAAACGAAAAGGACTAAAACTCTTTGCAAACCTTAAAGAATATTTTTCAAAACACTTGACAAACATTTTCTGAACACCCCAAACCAAGTAACAGGATCTGCGCGACTTGAGACCATTAACTTCCGAGTTCAGCCGGCAAGCCCCAAAATATACCATAAACCACTACTTAACTTTTCGTTTACTGAGAACTTTAGCCTTCTTCTTTCAGCAGTGTTTCCCATATCCCAAAGCCGCCGACTGTTTCTGGGCGTTCAACCGGATTGTACCACTGCTTCTTTGTTCCTATTTTCGCCCTCATTTTCCAACCGAAGGTTTTTGGCTCCTTGTCTATGGTCTCCAGTATAGCGTCTACCTTCTGAATTATCTCTTCTCTGTCTTCTTTTCCGATTTGTTTTGGGTCTATGTCTGCTTCTGAGCCGAGCTTGTCTATTTCAGCAAGAAACGCCTTAATTTTTTTGAGGTTTGTTGTGGCTGTGTACCAGAATCCCCAGTCTTGGGCTAACAGTTTTGCGATGTACGATGCGTCTATGCTTTCTTTTTCTGGTTTTTGGCTTACACCATGGGCTTTTAAGAGGAGCAGGCAGTCTTTAAGGTCCTTTGCGCTGAAGGCTTCCCACATTTGGATTTTTTCTAAAAGCATGTCCGTAACCGTTATCGTTGGATAGTCAAGTTCAAGTCTCCCTTTAAAGTCAATGGGGTGATTTGCCACCAAAAGCTTGTCAAAGAAGACGTCAACATAAAACCACCCTTTTGGGTGAAAGTAAATTTGCCTTTCAGAAGCCGCTGTTGAAAGCGTAGCCCTTCTTTTCGCATAGCCTAACTTATCAAAAAATCCCTTAACTTTTTCTCTATAGTCTTTATAGGAAATTAGGTCTATGTCGCTGTACTCCTGACCTTCAACAGCGCCTGTTCCAATTCTCCCAAGTTTTTGGGCAAAATCCCTATACTCATGACAGTGGATTGCTATGCTTAATCCGCCCAAAATCCTCAAAATTATGCCTTCAGCTTTGGCTTTTTCAACAATCCCATGGGACTCTTGTAGGAAAATTTCCGTTGGAACTACACCTTTCCATTCTTCGGGAAGCTCCCGCCTAATTTCCCTATCAAGAAGCCAAGCCATTGCTTGCCTCAACCCTCTATTCTTTGAAGTCTTGTTATCTTGTTACCTTTAAACTCTATTAGGAAAGCCCTTAAAATTCCTTCCGCGTATTCGCTTCCTGGGTTCACGCAGTAGGTTCTGCCAATTTTCATGGAGCCTGCAGCCTCATGTATATGTCCATGAAGCCCGAGGAAAGGTTGATATTTTTCGATCATTTTTCTAACAGCCTTTGAGCCGACTGGAACCATGACGACACTTCCGCTTTGAATAACTGGGTTTAAGTTTTTGTCTAAGAGGGGGGCTTCGTCGAGTTTTGACTGATATGGCGGAGCATGGAAGTTGAAGATGGCGTTATCAACGTTTTTGATTTGGGAGATGTATTTTTCAAGGCGTTCCTCAAGTTTTTCCTCCTCTTCCTCGCGGGAGGTTTTCCACGGGCTTGGGTTCACCCATCCGCAGCTTACCATTTCATGGGAACCATCAATTTCTATGACTTTCCCTTCCCCGTTTATCACGTGTTTGTGGCTGTTCACTACCTCGTCAACCACTGGTCTATCGTCATTTCCTGGGCAGACAACAACCCTTGTCTCGCTTGGAACCTTCTGGGGGATGAGGTCAAGCCAACTCTTCAATGTTGAAGCCATGACTTTGTGGAAAACTTCGTCAACTTTTTTGGGGTTTTTTACCATATCCTCATATTCGCTTTCATCCGTCAAGTATGGATAGTAGCCTATACCCCTTACCTCTTTAAGGGCATTTTCTATTTCACTTTCATCCACCACATGGGTTCTTTTCAAATGATAGTAGGAATATTTGCCATCCTTGTGTTTGACGACTGGCACCAACATTTTTCCAGTTAGGTCTCCGCCACATATCGCCACGTCAACCTTAAGCATTGCAGAGGCGTTCAGAAATTTCCGCCAAACACCCTCAGAGCCATGCATGTCGGTGGCAAACAGAATTCTTGTTTCAGCTCCCTTCTTTCCCTTAAACAGAAACGACAACCCTAATCATTCCATCTGTGTTTTATCATATGTATAGAGTCATGGAACCGTACTATTTAAATTTAGAGTCGATAGAAAGTTTTAAATTTATATCGTTTAAAAACTTGATATCCGGGTGTTATAGGAAAATGGCTTCAAGTAAACCTGGACTTTTTGCCAGAGAAGCAACTGGCCTTGTGAGGGAGATAGGCTTCACTCTAGGCGTCATCATAATCCTAAGCCATGTCATTGGTCTAGGCTGGCAAAAAAGAGCATTCCAATTCACAGGACCAGTGCCAATGCCCACAAATGAGATGCCTCTTGGCTTGCCAGCAATGTTTTGGGCTTTCTTAGTATGTGGAATAATTGTGCTGATTACCGGTTATGCTGCAGGATATGTGGCGGCGGCTATGCCACGTTCTGGCGGGGGCTACGTAACAATTTCAAGAGTTATACATCCATCGATAGGCTATATTGCTGGATGGTTGATGTTCCTCGCAGAAGCGTTTTCGTATGGGTTAATCGGTGTGGCTGTATTCGAAGGAATATCGATATTCTACAACATAGCACTGGCACCGACACGCATCCCATTTGGTCCAGCTGAACTTTTCATAGGCGGTTTGATAATAGTGTGGATTTTTGCAATAATTGCATTGCTGGGGACTAAGCTTTATGGTCGATTATTAGAGGTAATATTCTACATACCAGCTGTCATAACAATAATATTCTTTGCAATGTGGGTTGCCGGCGCAATGAACCCCAGTTTAGTAGTGGAAGGGGTTAAAAGCGTGATGGGTGTTACGCCTGGTAGAATTGTGGACTTGGCTATTAGCGGCGGGATGTTGGAGGCGAAAACTGGTTTCTTTACAGCGTTTTCAGTTGCGCTGGGTGGTGCGTTCTGGGCGTACATGGGCTGGTATGCTACGACATTCGTTGCTGGTGAAGTCAAAGAGGCGAATAAAAAACTTCCTCAAGTGTTATTAGTTGCCGGATTAGTGATTATGGTAATCTATTTGTTGGCTTCATCGCTATCAGCCGTAGCCACCATGAATGTAGAAAAAAGAACATTAGGAGGAGATCAGTGGAGCTTCTATCAAGCATATTCGTTCCTAAGTTACGGCGATGTCAACTGGGCAGCGGTATATGAATATGTAGGAGTTGACCCCAACGTCACAAAATATGGCGAGGGAAACTGGACGCATATAGCACAAAGCCCAAGGTTCCCAGACCTTAAGGATATCAACTTCCAAAGTGCTTGGAGCACTGGTATAGCCTCAATAATTGCTAGAGGCATGAATCTGGGGATTCTCTCATGGCTAATTGCTTTAGGCGGTGTGCTCTGGATTGCCAACGACATTCCGCCATTCTTGCTCGTGGCTTCTAGGACTTTCTTCGCCATGTCCTTTGACAGAATGATGCCGGAAAAGTTCGCATACGTCAGCGAAAGATGGCACGCACCAGTCTGGTCAATAATAATAACAGCGGTCTTTGCTATTCCGGCATGTATGGCTGAGGCAAACTTCCCCAAGGGTGCAACTGATTACTTAGCATTTGCTGGAGTTGTTGGCACTGACATTTTTGACGCATTCTTCCTAACGCTGTTCTGTGTTTCATGCATGCTGCTCCCGCTGGAAAGAAAGGAAATTTATGACAGAGCCGCTGTTAAGCATTCGGTGGGTGCTGTTACAACCCTAGGATTTATAGCAACATTGGGAGGAGCCTTCTGCTTCTACATCTTCATAAAAGAGTCGCCATGGATATGGTCTCTCTTCACAACAGGCGCTAAAACCGCAGATATAATAAGTGCCTGCGGATTCTTCGGTTGCATAATTGTAGGCATACTGCTGTATGTTTATTACATGTATAAGAATACTACAAGAGGCGTCGACATGCGTACGCTATACCTTAGCATACCACCAGAATAGTCTTAAATATCCTCCCTTTTTATTTTAACGCGTATAGAATGGTGTTTTAAACGTGTATGAATTGAATTTTGCCATTGACATGGTAGAAGAACAACTAGTAAAGGGAAACCTAAGGTGGCTTGCCAACTTTAGCGAAATTCGCAAAGATTACACGATTGGCGATGTAACCTTCCCACTGTATGCGTATGGAAGCTTACAAGAGAAGGGCTTCTTCCTATCGAAGATTTTTTCAGCTTTGGTTACGCCAAGATACAAAATTCACCTACTAATTTATACAGAGCAAAATTTTGACCCAAAACTCGTTAGAAAACTGGTTTTGGCTTGCAAAGGAAAGTTTGGTTCTGAAGACTGGATTTTTCTGGGACTTGTCCAAAAGGAGGCCTTTCAAAAAGCCACAAAGGAGGCTATTGCCAATACAGCAGACAAAAATGTCGGCATAGTCGCTTACAGTTTAGCTTCAAAGGAAAGGGTGACCTCTGAAAATGTTCTTGGAAAAGGTTTGGCAAAACAGCTAAAGCTAACAGAGGCTAGGTTTGAAGCTTTTGATTTACCAAACTATTTGAAAAGCTTCACAATAACATTCTTCCTAGTTGTGTTGTTCCTTGTGTTCTTAACAATTTCAGGCATACAAAACATTGTTAATCCACTATCGCTGTTAATAGCAATTGTAGTCTCGCTTCTTGTCGGCCACCGCCTCTACAGAACCCGATACCACACAGTGCTCTCCATGGATGGCAAGGGCTTCCAGCTTTGGGAGGGCAAAACCGTTAAGGAAGGGAAGTGGGCTGACTTTTCAGATGTAGCCATCTACGTAACGCCTAAACGTGAAACATGTTTAAGGCTCTATTCAAAAAACGGAAACATTGACTTGCCGCTTTCAAGAACCGGATTATCGAGGAAAGAAACTTACTCAATTATTAAAAGGTTAGTAAAGAGAGGTGTAGAAGCCGAGTAATTTCCTTTAGGGAAGAACCGTTATTTATCAGCATAAACATTCCTAATCATCAGCTATTAAAGCAGAGGAGGAGATGCTTTGGAAAAGATAGCCGTTATAGGAGCCGGTATGATTGGCGGAGCAATAGTTAAGAGCCTGGTAAAAGAGGGGTACCAGGGCTGTGTTATCGCTACAAGACGTGATGCAGAAAAACTAAAAGAATTTGAAAGTTTAGGGGCTTCCGTCTCCACAAACAACAAAGAAGCTGCAAGAAAAGCAGATATCATCTTTCTCTGCGTCAAGCCAAACGATGTGGAGAAAGTACTAAAAGAGATAAGCGAAGAAATCGAAGGCAAAATTGTAATTTCCACAGCTGCAACCATCCCCCTAAAATTTTACAAGGATCGAGTTCCAAAAGCCAAGTTCGTTAGAACCATGCCCAACATCGCCGCCCTAGTGCAACAATCCTTCACGGCATATTGCTGCGACAACAACCTAAACGACGAGGAAAAGAGGAAAGTTAAGAGGCTCCTAGACGTGATGGGCGTGTCAGAGGAAGTTGAGGAAAGGTATATGGATGCCATAACAGCCCTAAGTGGAAGCGCTCCCGGCTACATTTCAATTATTATTGAAGCCTTAATGTATGCGGGATTAAAGGTGGGCTTACCAAGAGAACTAGCCTTATACAGCTCTGCCCAGGCAGTTTTAGGCACTGGAAAATTAATCCTTGAAACCAAAGAACATCCAGCAAAAATAAAGGATATGGTGACAACGCCCGGCGGAACGACCATCGAAGCTATTTTTGAACTTGAAGGAAGCCAAATACGTCAAGCCCTAATGAAGGCTGTCGAAGAGGCCACTAAAAAATGCGAAAAAATCCGCGAAAAGCTTATCGAAGCCAAACATTAGCCAGATTACTCGATGACCGGCGTCTCCACCGCAGTATTCCACCAAGGCTTATCCCACTTTTTGTCCACAACAGGCAACTCTTTAAGAAGCTCCTGTACCCGACAGGTCACCGTTAAAACCTCGCTCCTCGACATCCATTTTCGAAGAACATCAGACTTCTCAACAATGTTTTTAAGGTTCAATGTGACGGTTAAGGCAAGCTTCTTATCCTTATCCAAAATTCGCTTCATTTTCTGCGGGTCTATCCTTTCATTTCCAACCCCAATTTCATGGTCTAAAAATATGGCGCACACATCCTTAAGGTCTTTCTCCTCCATTCCGACAATAATCTTATCCCTTGCGTAATACGGATATGGGAGAATCCTATAATCGCATCCACATTTTTTCAACTCTTCAGCGAACTCTTTTGGCATGTCAAAAATGAACTGAGCCTTTGAAATTATTAGGTTCTCCAAGCCGATTGTATAGAGGTTTTCCTTAAATCTTAGAAATGAGTCTCTAACGTCAACTTTATGCCTCAAGTCTATGACATCGCAGAAAATGTCCAGAACAGTTATTTTTGGAAGCCCCTCAGCAGTCACGTCGTTAATTGTTGTAAGTCTATACCTTTCACCACGCCTCCATGCATTAAACCGCCTGTCATTAGCCGTTGCAAAAGACTTGTACTGAGTGCCGAAAGCCCTATCCATTTTTAAAAGAAGCTTGTAAAAGTCAATCCCTTGCTTTTTCGGAACTATAAAATCCGTGTCCTTAATCGGCCTTTCAAGGGAACCGCCTGCATTAGCGCTTGGACAATGAATCTTCACAGCTGCGCCGCCAAACAACAGGGCAGGGATAGGGTTTTTGTTCACCACTTTTTCGAAGGCGTTTGGATAAAGTTCATGAAGTTTCGGCGCGTTCACAGCCGCCCAAACCACAACCATGGCGCTCTTCATTGGAAAATAACTCAAATCAATATATGAAGGTAAGCCTAAACCTTCCCTTAACGCCACAGCATCAACATAAGAAGTTAATGGCAAATCAACCTCATAGGTGGTTCCATCTAAATCCCTATACAAGACGAACCTGCCCTTGGCTCCAGCAACACTTTCTTCAGTCAAATCTCCATCACATTTAATCCATATCAAACACTAGCGAACCATTAATAAGCTTTGCAAGATGATAAATAAAAATTATTTCGAGCAAAGCAGAATAACGCATATATCCTCATTTTCAGGTAAATTCTAATGCTGTAAACGGCCAAGAGGGGCCGTAGTCTAGGCAGGTATGACGACGGGCTCCAGAACATTGCTAAACGGGTTTGCGGACCGCTATGCGGAATGAAGAGGTTCTGGAGCGGTCAGTAGAGAAACCCGTAGAAACAGCCTCGGAGGCTGTTTCGGGGAAAGGTCGTCGGTTCAAATCCGGCCGGCCCCACATTTTTAAGCAATTTCTAAGCAACGTTTAAGCAGCATCTTCGCAAAAATGGAGCAAAAAGCTTCCCTTTTTAATTTGGCACTTAATAGGCGAAACTAAAAATAGTTTGCCCGTTTAAATTTTACAAAGCTATTCACAGCTCTAATTATCGTAAGATGGGACTTAAAGTAACAAAAGAGCAATATTTTTAGATTGTTTTAAACTGAACAGACAATACTGCAAATGAGTATAAAACTCTCTAGAAAAGTTCTTAATCACATTGTTAGTAGGCATCCGGAAGTTGCACGTTACACGCGGATCCCGATTTAATTATTAAGGGTTTAGGGGCGAGTTTAAAGCTTTAAAATTTTACGCCGACCTCCATATAGGACCAAAGTATCTTGTGGTTATTTACCGTGAAAAGGCAAAGAAAAGGTTATCATAACCGCCTACTTCACTTCTAATGTAGCCAGGGTTAAAGGCGAAATAGTATGGAGAAAGTTGCAGTAAGTCCAGAAAAGATTGATTTGGACTACGACGAAGAAGCGGATGTGCTATATATAAGCTTTGGAAAGCCCAGATAAGCCCAAGACAGCGTTGAAGTTGAGATGGAATAATCTACCGCATTGCAGACAACGAAATAGTAGGCATAACAATAACAAACTTCAAAGCCAGAATACTCAAAAAATAATTCGATTTGTAAAATTTAAACGTAAGTTTTTTTCATTTACCCGGGCCCACCAATAGATTCATGATATGATGTGTGACGCTTAGTTTATGGCTTGAAAAGTGTTTATGATGAAGTTAAGTGAAATTCAGCCAAGTCAGCTTTACATTTGTTCTGAAAAGTTATCTGTGGTTATGAAAGCTTTTAATGTTGATAATCCCAATGGCAATGAAGTCATCCTTGTTGATGGGCACATTAGGGCTTTTGCAGCTTTCCTATGCAGCTTTTCAGAGATTCCAGTTTACTGGGAATGTGAAGAGCTGGACTGGTATGCCTACAAAATTTGTGTGGAATGGCGCAAGAAGGAAGGAATACACACGATAGCCCACCTTAAAATAGGGTTATAACTCAAAGAGGGTATGAAAAATTGTGGTATGATCGATGCGATAAAATGCAACAAGACTTAGGAGCAAAGAGGAAAAGAAAATATAAATTTAAAATACGGCTAGTCAACCATTGAAATGGGGGTGTTAGCTTTTCTCCTTCCACTGTAAGTTCTTTATTCTTCTGTTGCTCCGGCTTCTACGACTTCTGCTTCGGCGAATCTTCGGCTTATCCTTGTTATCTTTATTTTTACGTGGTCTCCAGGCTTTGTATTTGGTATGAAGGTTACTAGCCCTTGGATGCGGGCTATTCCTTCACCTCTTCGGCTTGTTTCTGTTACGTCCACTTCGTATTCTTTGCCTAGCTCAACTGGTTTTGGCGGAAACCTTCTTGGCCCTCTTCCGAATTCTCTTTTTCCGCCGAACCTTCTTCTTTCTTCCATACGTTTTCACCTCTTCTTATTCGTTTAAATTTTCCGCGCTTCACTCGACTGTGAGTTTTCCGTATTTTCCGACGTTCAGCTGAATTTCTCCTTTGAAGCTCGTCACGTAGCCATTTTCCACCTTGACGTTATCATTGACGTTTACTTGGTTTATTTGGTCATTCCATAGGGTCAGCTTGATAGTGCCCGTTTCGTCTGATATTATGGCTGTTGCCACTTTGTGGGTTGTGTTGCTGAACCTTGATAAAACCTCGCGGGGAGCTGATTTTTCTACGACTTTGGCTTCGATGCTTACACGTTTCATTCCATTTCGCAGTTCCTTAATCTTCACCATCTTTCACCATCCCTCTTTTAGGCTATTCTTTCCGCGACGGCGAATTTTCCGCCAACTGAAACAATGCGCACTCTAACGCGTTCGCCCACCTTGCTGTTTGGAACAAAAATCAAGTAGCCCTGTATTCGGGCTACGCCGTCTCCCCTGCTTCCAATATCGTCTATAACAACCTCTAGTTCTTGGTTTTCCTTCACTGGCGCCATTTGGAAAAGGGGTTTGCCGGGGTTGAAGCGTCTGCTACTACCAAACCTTCTCGGTTTTCTCTGGATGTTTTTTGTTTTTTCTGGAAGCCTTCTTGGCATACTGTTTTTTCGTCCTTATCGCGGAACCAGCCTCAAACGCTTAAAACTCAAGTGTCCCCCGCTTTGCTGAACACTGAGTTTCAGCAGAGGCTAGTTAGCATCAACAACAGCAACCAAACATATAAATCTTGCTAGATAGTTTGCAACATTTAATCTTGGTTAAAAGAGTAAATGGTATATAGGGTCTTGTGTTATCTGCTAGGATACCAAGTAATGAGTGATGAGGACCAAGTTTGCCCAGCCAACCCCAGCAGAAACCTATAATTCAGCTGGTGGACGTTTACAAAGAATATAGGGTTGGAACCACCTCAACCATGGCCTTAAAGAGGGTCAACTTCCAAGTTTTTAGGGGGCAACTCATCGCTATAATGGGGCCCTCGGGTTCAGGTAAGACGACGCTTCTCAACATGATTGGGCTTTTGGACAGACCTACAAAGGGCAAAATTTTCTTCGATGGATTCGATGTCTCAAGGCTTGACGACAAAGCACTGGCTAATTTACGAAATACCAAGCTTGGCTTCGTCTTTCAAACCTTTAATTTGGTTAATAGGTTAAGCGTTTTCGAAAACATAGAGTTGCCCCTCATACCTCGTGGGATTCCCCGTAACGTTAGGGCGAAAATGGTTTTGGAAGCCATAACCAAAGTTGGCGGCGACGAGAGCTGGCTTCAAAAAAAGCCTAACCAACTCTCTGGCGGACAACAGCAACGAGTGGCAATTGCAAGAGCCATTGTTGGGAAACCGGTTGTTCTATTGGCTGATGAGCCAACTGGAAACTTGGACAGAGCATCCGCAAAAGTTGTTGTTGAAACTTTTCTAAGCCTAAATAACGCTGGGCACACCATAATTGTTGTCACGCATGACCCGGAAGTGGCAAACTGTATGGAAAAAATATATGTTATAAGAGATGGAGAGATAGTAGGTGAATTTATGCCTAATAAGACGGAATCCCTTATTAGCAAAGCGTAAAATTCCATCTGAAAGGTGAAAACATGAAGAGCCTAAAAAAAGTTTTAACCCTTATGTTGTTAATAGCTCTCACGCTACACTCCGCATCTACAATTGTCCCAAGTATAGCCTTCAGCGAGCCACCAAACGACTTCATCATAAGAAACTATTATGCTAGGTCTTTAGCAGACACGCCGAACATTTATCCCGGAAGCAAAAGAGTCTACTTGAAAGTTGAAGCAGCCTACCAAAACAGCACCGCCAACGCCACAATGGTTTTTGGATGGCTTAAAACACCGGACGGCATCACATTTAGCTCTGGCAGCGACGCATCTCCACCAGCAAAATTCAATGGAAGTGTGGTCAAAGAAGTAAGCCTAGGCATGGTTGTGACATTTGAGTATTTCCTTGACATTTCAAGTGATTTACAACCATCCAATTACCCTTTAACATTGAATATAACCTATGTTAAGGATTCCGTCCCCGCATATGATCTGCACTCGGATGAGATAACAATTGAAGTTCAGCCTTACCCTGAGGTTTCCTTGAGGGTTGTTGACGCTTACTTCTCGCCCGCATCTTATCCAGGTTCTGTCGACACGAACCTTTACGTGATATTGGAAAACAATGGGAGCAGCACCATAAACTCTGCAAACTTTAATGTTACGCTTCCAGAAGGCTTTACGGTTAAGAATCCAAGGGCGAGCACAGGACTCATCAATGGGGGAAACCGTTTCACAATAACATTTACCGGAGTATCCATACCACTAAACGCCCAATTGGGAGCATACAACGCGACCATTTATGCGGATTATAGTGCCAGAACAGAGGACGGGGTAGCCTACAGCACTGCATCATCCTTCAATGTGATGGTTATGGTGGAAAGCCCGCCACCAGAAGAACCCATCATGATAGCAGCCATAAACACGCTTTATAACGGTGAACCAGCTCCGCTGCTCCAATCCTCCAAAGGCGTTGTTTTGCGAATTTATCTCGTTAATAGGCTTCCAGACACCATAAGCGCAATGATTGTAAATGCTACTCTTCCAGAGGACATTACGGTTAGAGGGATTTCCGGAACATATATCAATGGGATGGCGCCGGGAGGCACATGCTTTGTCGACTTAACAATAGACGTTGACCACAAAATGAAGGTAGGTAGGCATAACTGCGTTTTAAACATAACTTATCTCAGAGTAGTGTCTGGTTCCTCCTTCATCATGAACCAGACTTTACAGTTCCAAATAAGTGTTGAAAGCCGCCACAGCGTCATTGATGACAGCTCAGCCATAGAAGTTGTGGATTCAAGGTGGTATGAAGGCTCGGTTGGACCCAACACTTATGGCGCCCACTTAATAGTTCTAGTCAGAAACGTTTACATCGACGGCCTCCACGGAGCTGTGCTTGAGCTTCACCTGCCAGACGGAATATATAATTCCGCAGACAACTCCAGCAGCGTTAAGGCCGCACCCTTATCAGTTCAGCTTCAACTACCCCAACCACTGCAAGCCCGGGCCCTTGCGGATATATTAAACGCCTTTTTAAGCGCTCAGCTAGCTAGCCCAACGCAGGTTTATGGTAGAGGTGACATCCTGACCTTCATGTTCAGCCTTAACCTATTCGACATAGAAGTTGGAAACTACATGCTTAATGGAAGCTTATCCTACATTGATCGGTGGGGCGGAAGCAGACAAATCCATTTAACCGTTCCGGTTGCGGTTCTTGGAAAGGCTGGATACATCGAAATGGTCATGGAGAAAACCATCAGCGTGAGAAGCCGTTTCACAAATGCTTCCTTAACCCTCGTTAACCACGGAAGTTCACCGGTTTATGACGCGTACGTGGCTATTTCACCATACCAAGGAACACCAATCCTCATAGCCTCGCCAGCACTACACCACATTAACGAACTTCTTCCGGGAGAAAGCTATGAAATCCCGCTAAAGTTGGCGTATAACCCGCTTGGCTTTTACACGCAAACCGGCGGAACCATGGCTGTAACATATGGCCCGGTTCCATTCGTGGTTTCAATAATTTATAGGGATGCATGCGGCTACCAACGCGTTTTCAACAATTCGATAGTTGTTATTGTTGAGCCTTTCATCGAGCTAGTTTTTAGAAATGTTAAGGCAACTAGCACGGGAGCAGCATCAAAAATAACAGGGACCATTACTAATTATGGCTCTTCAGCGGCAAAACGTGTCGAGGTGGAAGTGAAAATTGGAAGCGTCACCGGAACATGGTTTATTGATGTTATCGATCCAGGCTCGGATGCAGTCTTTACGGTTGATGTGAATGCATATGCTGAATCAGCCATTTTAACGGTTAAGTATTACAATGCATTCGATGAACTTGTTTCAAAGACTATGAACGTTGCAATAGCGCTTCAAGAGGCCCCACAGCAGCAGGTCCAAGGCGAAGAGCTTCCAATCGAAAGGTGGATTATTGTGGGGGGCGTCATCATATTTCTTGCCGTAGCAACCATCCTCATATATAGAACTGTTAAGAAGTCAAAACTGGAAGGCGGCCCCTAAACATCACCGGTGAAAACTCACATGCTTGCAGACTTTGTTAGGCTTTCGCTCAAAGCCCTAAGCGAGAGGAGATTGAGAGCCACACTAACAATAGTAGGGATAGCCATAGGCCCCCTAGTCCTCGTCATGATGAGCTCAGTTGTTGGAAGCTACTCAAATTATATAGAGGAGAGAATAACATCGCTTGGTCAAAACGCCATTGCCATTTTTTCAACAGAAAATTATCGGCTTGATGAAGAAGACCTAAACTACATTAGGAGTATTGAAGCTGTTAGGAGGGCTGAACCCTTCTACAACACGCAGGGCGTGGTGAAAAGAGGAATAGAAGACGTTAAAGTGTCAATATTCGCTGTTGACTACAGCCTACTTTTCGAGGCTGTAGGAAGCCTAAAAATCGGGGAAGGCGCCATTCCATCAGAGCGCTTATACGTTATAATAGGATGGAAAATAGCCTACAAAGACAACGAGAAATATTTCAGCCTAGAAGACGGACTGATTGTGACCATTCCGAAGATCGAAGGAGGAAAAATAGCAGGAAGAAGATCGGTAGGGGTGCGGGTTGGCGCCATCCTTGAAGAATATGGCGGCGCATTAATAGTGAACCCCGACTCCACGATCTTTATGTGTCTGGAGGCTGGCAAAAGCTCTCTTGGGATGGATAGATGGTCCGGAATTCTTGTTTTAGTAAACAATCCAGCTAACGTTAAGCCGACCGTCTCAATCTTGCGAGAATATTATGAGGATAAAGCTCAAATAATCGCTTTTAGCTCAATAGCTGAAGCCGTTTCCAGCGTGACTGGGGCAATAAACTTCATAAACTTTTCAACTTCGCTTTCAGCTTTTGCTGTCGCCGTAGCTGGGGTGGCAGCCACCATGATTACGTCCGTTATGGAACGCACTAGAGAAATAGGCGTTATGAAGGCGATAGGTTATACGAACCGGCAGATTCTCCTACTAATCCTCATGGAGTCAATTGTTATGAGTCTTGTCGGCGGGTCTGCCGGAATAT
>JAGTQI010000074.1 GCA_018396955.1 Candidatus Bathyarchaeota archaeon
ATATTATTACCATAACTTCCAATGCCAGCAACAACACCCATATACAGGTATTTTGGATGCTTAACCCCCGCCGGAAGCTTCTCATAAGGATAGTCCAGCGGACCGAAGCCTAAAACATCAGTACATGCAATAGGGTCAGCCCAAACCCCCAAAATATCACGTATAACGCCACCAACACCAGTGGCCGCACCACCGAAAGGCTCGATGGCCGACGGATGGTTATGGGTTTCAACCTTAACAGCTATGCCGTAACCTCTTTCAAATCGAATGATGCCAGCATTATCTTCAAAAACTGAAAAACACCAACGGGGGTGAAGCTCCCTTGTCACCCCAGCAATGTAAGTTTTGAAAAGACTGTCAATTTCCTTTCCATCAAACTTCACTATGCCCTTAAAGGTTTTGTGGAAGCAATGCTCAGACCAGGTCTGCCCAATAGTTTGAAGCTCAACATCCGTGGGGTTTCTATCCTTCCCTCTAAAGTACTTCTGAACAGCCATCATCTCATCTAGGCTTAAACCCAAACCAAGCTCACGACTAACATCCAACAACTGCCCGTTAGAAGCAGATAATAATGCTATTTCAAAAAGCGGGAACGGCGTATCCCTGCGAATATAGAGGTTGCCGTTCATTCCTCACCCTCAACTAATATGGTATAATTGTCCTTCGTTGGATTAGCTAAAAGCCTCTTACACATCTCCTCAGCCTTCATCAGAGCCTCATCCTTTGAATCAGCTAGAACAACAACATTGTAAACTTTACTGACGCCAACCTCCTCCACCTTATAACCGAGCTCCCTAAGCAAACGGGCTGTGGTTTCGCCCTCAGGGTCACTGTGCCCCGGCTTCAAGTTAACCTCAATTTTCAAACGATATTTCATAGGCTAAATTTCACGGGAGCCAATTTAAACACTTTCACCACAGAGAAGGAAATCTACCTTTTCAAAACAATCTTCCTACCCTTATAGAGAATTCGGATTCCACCGGTGCCTGTCACAAGCCCTATTGTTTCAGCATGTACTCCAGACTTTTCTAATACGTCAACTACCCTATCAACATCTTGTTTGTCAACCACCATTGCGAAACCCCAGCCCATATTGAAAGTCTTAAACATCTCCTCATCAGTTATCTTGCCGCCTAGCTCGGAAGCAGCCTTCTGAATCACCTCAAAAATTGGTTGAGGCTTAAAATTGTCAAATTCGAAACCTACACCCTTAGAGAAAAGCATTAAACGGTCAAACTTCAAATAAGCGTCACCAGTAATGTGCACAGCAGCCTTAACCCTAACATCATCCGCAACCCGTAGAAAAGGTTTAACATAAATCCTAGTAGGCTCCAAAACTTCATAAACCAACTCTCTTTCAAGTGGTTCTGGGACATCAAACGGGTCGTATCTGCCACCCCAACAATTAAATAAAACCCTACGCGCCAAAGTCACACCGTTGCTGTGAATTCCAGAACTGCGCAAACCAACAACAACATCACCGGGCTTCAAATTTCTACCATAAATAATCCTATCAGCGGAAACTTCGCCGATGGTGGCAAAGACCATGTCAAAACCTTTCCCTTCCACTAAACCCTTAATTAACTCAGCAACATCACCAATCTCGCCGCCGGAAACAACACACTCAGCCTCAACAGCCCCCCTCACAATGCCCTTCATCCACTCCCTAACCAATCCCGGATCAGAAACTTGGGCATGAATATTATCCACAACGGCCAAAGGTCTAGCGCCGGAACGAATAACATCGTTAACAGCCATAGCCACACCATCAACACCAATAGTATCATACTTGTCGGCCAGCTGTGCCACCAAAACCTTGGTGCCAACGCCCTCAATTACAAAATCCAAATAAACACCATCACGGAAAGGGAAAATAACTCCATAAGGAAGCTGCAAAACCCCACCATAGCGACTAAAACCATAAGTTCTCCGCAGAAAACGCAGGGCACCCTTGGCTCTAACCCTCAATCTCCTGTCAACGCCAGCACCAGCATAAGTAAACTCCCTAGGCAAGCAATAATCCCTCGCACAGCTAACAATCTAAAAAGCACCTTTTAAAGGTTCACCAACAAAAGTTAAGGGGGCAGGCGGATTCGAACTTCACACCAAAGGAGAAGGGAGAAAATCATAAGCCGAAACCCCGCCTGCCTCTCCCTTTCATATTTTCCGTTAACTGCTGGTTAATGTGTCTGTAGACAACATTAGCATGAGCCTGTGTTTTTGCGCCCTCCAAAAACATCTCCAACAACGCATTATACAACCTTAAAAACTCCAAGCCCTTCTTACTGGTCTTATACAAAATTTGCTTCCCGTAGGCATCAACTTCAATGAAACCGTTCTTAACAAGATAACTTAAGTATCTCTTAAGATGCATGTAATTTGTGTTTAGGTGGCGCGCGATGGTGAAAAGATTCACTCTATCAGCAGCAACCTCAAGTATAGCTGCCACAATCTCAAAGAAACTTCTATATCTTTTGCCAAAGACGCCCACATCAAAATCTTCCAAACCGCGAATTAGCGAAAATTTCTCTGAAGCAACTCTCATTTCAGCAACCTAGCTTATTTTTGAGATTTTAAAGGAAAATGAGTTTTTTCCATTGAAATCATTGAACAAAGACACAATTGCAAGTGCAACTTTTGAAAGTCAAAAATAGATATATAAGGCAAGATTTTATATTATTTCAATTGAAACTGTTGAAAGGGATGAAATGTCACAACATAAGTTAACGTCTATAGAAATACAGTGTTTGCAGGAAGCCGTAACTTCAGATTATAAAATTGCTGGTATACGCTTACGAGAGGGGGAATACCAATATGAGCTCTCAAAGGCGATAGCAAGTTTCCAGCTGGAGTTTTATCTTCCAAATGTCAAAGATCTAATTAAAAAAATACACGGGGAAGATAAGGCGGATGACGTTCAACTTATACGCAAGACTCAAACAGTACTTAAAAAAATGGAAAAAAGCGGCGTAACAAAAATTTTGCCCAAGACAAAACCTTGGGAATTACAACGATATGCCCTTTCAAGTTTTAAATTTATAGATATCGAAAAAAATCGGGTATCATTCGCCACCGACGAGCAAATAAAACTGGCGATAGAAAAAATAAAATCCGTTGTTAACCAACAAAATATAACAACGTTACGAACTAATAGCGTAACATTATGTATACTGGCCTTTATGACGACAATTTGCTACATCGTTATGCTCTGGAGTATAATGCAACCTACCATTAACCCCGTCATTTTCGCCGCAACTTTTCCACTATCAATTTTATGCTCTATCATGCTCGGAAAAGTATTATCAAAAACCACGTGAGGGGGAGGCATGCCAAAAACAATTACAACTCCGACTCTTTTTTTGGCTTTATGTATATATCTAGCTTTGTTCACGATTATTAAAAACGATAGAATTGTGTATGCTAGTTCGCAAACAATAAAAGTTCCTGACGACTATTTAACGATACAAGAAGCCGTTAATAACGCCAAATACGGTGACATCATCTTCGTACGTGCTGGAGTTTATTATGAAAACATAGTTATTGACAAAAGTATAATATTAATAGGTGAAAATCAAGAAAATACGATCATTAATGGTACATACAAAAACCATGTAATTTCAATTATGGCTCCAGATGTAACCATTACTGGTTTTACTGTATGCAATAGCTATCCAAATATAAGTTGGCTTTGTGGCATATTCATAATGCAATTCGGAAACATCACTTTGTATAATAACAAAATAATCAGTAACGGTATAGGAGTCCAAGCATATTTTTCGAGTAGGAATAAAATTCATCATAACCTAATATCAGCAAACGATATCGGTGTTCAGCTTATAAACTCAAGTAACAACTTTATTTATAGAAATGTCATTTCACGAAATTCTCTTGGAATGGACATCTATTTGAATTCTACAGGCAACATGATTTACGAGAATACAATTTTTGATAATTATCGAGCTATTGACTTGTCATTTCACAGCAGCAACAACTTTTTCTATCATAACAATTTCATCAAAAATTCTTATTATAATGTGTACGCCGGAACAATAAACTTGTGGAATTACGGTAATAAGGGAAATTATTGGGAAGATTACAGGGGGTGGGATTTAAATAAAGATGGTGTAGGTGACATACCTTATAACATTGGTGAAGGAAATATAGACCGCTATCCACTAATGGGAAAGTTCAGTGCGTTTGATGTCGCTTTTAAAGGTGAAACATACAGTGTTGCAATAATATCTAATTCAACAATCCTGAACTTTGCATTTAAAGCCGACATTAAGTGTAGAACGAAAACTATAACCTTTAATACAAGCCTTAATGGTTTTGCAGGGTTTAGTAAGGTTATTATCCCTAAAGAATTGATGAAAAACATACATACAGTACTAATAAATGGCAATGAGGTTAATGCGACCCCCATTGACATTGCGGATGCGAAGAATGTGCACCTTTATTTTGATTACTCTAATAATTGTTCGATCGAGATAATTTATTTTGAATTGCTTGATATTTATCATCAACTGCTTAACGATTATAGCGGCTTAAACTCTGCCTATAGCTTGCTTGTTGAAAAATTCAACGCTTTTAATGAAACGCTTAACAATTTAATAGAAGAATACAGCAACGTTCAAAAACAACTACAGGATATTAACCTGCGTCATCAAAATCAGGCAGAAAATCTCAAAGGTTTAACATATATTTTTGCTGTACTGACAGCTGTCTTGATTATAGCAATTATTTACCTATCAAAAGCAGCATATAGAAAGTAAGATTCAATTATTTAAGTTCACATTACCTTAAAAGAAAGGGATAAAGGTTTAAATTTAATTATTCCTTCAAACGCGCGGCCGTAGTCTAGTCTGGTAGGACTTCGGCCTCCCGAGCCGGCGACCCGGGTTCAAATCCCGGCGGCCGCACCTCAAAACTGCCTCCTTTCGGAGAAAGCAGCCTTTTTTGGGCTGCTTTATTCATCGGTGTTTGGGACGGTCCCAGGACCGTCCCAAATACATTGCGGGGACAGTCCCATGTGCGGTGAGGTTATCGATGGGTTGAAGAAGAGGGTTGAGGTGCAGTGTAGGGCTCTAAGCTCTCTAGCCTCAAGCCTTGAAGGCGAAAACAGGCTTGGAGAGCTGATGAAGCGTGTGGAAAAGCCATGCGAAGCTTTAAGCTCTTTGGCTGTTGGCGTGGGCGAAGGTGTGGGCTTTGTTTTGAGTTGGCCTGAAACTAGGGAGTTGTTTCTGCAGTATGTCGAGTTTAAGCGTTATGAGCCTGCCAACGCGAGGAACATGATAGGTTATTTGGATAGGTTTGTCACGCAGCCTGTCAAGGGTCCTTTAGATGTTATGAGGCTGTTTTCGCCCTTGACTGTTGGGCAGAGGCATCATTTAAACCGCGC
>JAGTQI010000012.1 GCA_018396955.1 Candidatus Bathyarchaeota archaeon
GCTCTTCTCTTGACACGCCTTCGCTTACGAGTTCTTGTTCTATTTTTGCTATCTCAAGAGAGCTTACGCCCTCAAGAAACTGTCTAAAACGTTCCTTAACCTGTTCAGGTGGGACGCCGGCATGCAACTGCCTCAAAATCTCTTTTAAAACCTTCTTCCGCTCTTCCTCTGACACTCCACCCATTTTAGGCGCCTCCTTCTAAAATTTTCTTGGCTAATGCTTTCCCAATCTCCACTATGCGTTTCATGTGCTCGTCTGTTGGAGGTCCATTAATTTCTAGCGCGCCGACAACCTCAATTTTAAAGTCGCCGAGTATTTCTTGAATTTGTCGTATCGCTCCTCCACCCCAGCCATAAGAGCTTAAAACAACCGCGAATTTTGTTGGCGGGCGCAACGCCTTGAATAGATATGTGGCATAAACAGCTAACGGATGGACTCCTCCCAGAACTGTTGGGGCGCCCAAAACAATGGCTCTTGAATCTACAAGGTCTTTAGCTAAATCACCAATGTCAGTTACGGCTAAATTGTGAAAAGCTAATTCAACACCTTTTGAAACCAGTGTTTCAGCCATCTGCTTAACCATGGCGTCTGTGCTGTTCCACATGCTCACATAGACTATTGCAGCCTTTGGTCGCGTTTCACCAGCAGCCCAGCGCTTATACGCGCCTAAAATAGACTCTGGCTTTCTATGGATGGGACCGTGGCTTGGCGCTATCATTTTAATGTTTAAGCTAGCAATCTTGTCTAGAGCTTTCTGCGCCATAGCCCTAAAAGGCATCATTATCTCGCCCCAATAACGCTGGGCATGGACAAGCAAATCTACAATTTCGTCGCTGTAGATGCCTCCAGCCAAGTGGGCGCCGAAGAAGTCGCATGGAAATAGAACTCCATCCTCTTCTAGATACGTGAACATTGTTTCCGGCCAATGGAGCATAGGCGCCTCAATAAAGCGCAAGGTTTTGTCACCTAGGCTTATAGCCTCATTGTCGGTCACGACTTTAATTCGTTCTTGTGGGACATTATAGTAGACTTGAGCCATTTTTGCGCCCCTGCCAGTGGCTACCAGTTTAGCTTTGGGCGAAATCTTCATTACGTGAGGTATGGCGCCGGCGTGGTCCGGTTCTGCATGATTCATAGCAATATAGTCGATTTCTTCAGGTTTTGTGAGACGGCGGATTTTATCTTCTAAATCATTTTCAAAGCCCGGATTTACGGTGTCTATTAGGGCTTTTCCCTTATTGCCGATTACAAGGTAAGCGTTATAGGATGTGCCCTTTGGAAGTGGAATTAATGCGTCGAAAAGTCTGCGGTTCCAGTCTCTTACGCCAACCCAGTAGACGTTTTCCGCTATTTCCATAATGTTTTTTTCACTCATGCGGCTTTCACCTTTTATTACAATTGTAATAAAGTATATTTATGCCTTTCCCCAAACATATCAAAGAGGAATGAAACGAAATGCTACTACCATGCGAAGTAGCCGTAAAAAGCCTACTTCCACCAGTAAGGGCGGCGTTAGCCAAACAGCTAATGACGAAACACGGCCTAAAGCAAATGGAGGCAGCTAAACTGCTGGGTGTAAGCCAACCAGCCATAAGCCTCTACAACAAGAAAATGCGGGGGAAAGCCCTAGATCTAGAAAAAGACAAAGTGATTAAGAGACTGATAGAGGGGTTGGCTGATTCCCTTGCGAAAGGGGGCTTATCCCACGAGGATTTCACATTAAAGTTTTGCGAAATCTGCAAAGTAGCCCGTGGAAAAGGCTTATTGTGCGATATGCATAAGGTTTTAGACCCCACATTCCGCATCGAAAAATGTGGGCTATGCATGAGTCCATCGCTAAAATGTCCTTAAACTAGGCGTTTATTCCGCCAAGAACCTTATTATCCTCTCGTATATGTCCTTGTCCCGAAGATCTTCCTGGCCTCTATATATGCTTGGGTTGTCATTAGCCTCAACCACCACATAGTCGCCATTAACCTCTTTGATGTCAACACCGTAAAGTCCTTTCCCAACGACGCTGCATGCTTTGAGGGCAACTTCCTTAAGTTTTTGGGGTGCATTGCTGCGTTTTAAAGTGACTGTTCTCCCCCATATGAAACTTGGTTTTCCACGTCTTTTAACGCCGTGTTTCCACTTGCCCTTTGGCATCATGTACTTGCAAACGTATAGGACTTCGCCGTTTAGGACGCCCACACGCCAGTCAAAACGAGATGGCATAAACTTCTGCACAACAATGTAGTCTGACCGTCTAAAGAAGCGCTTTGCAACCTCGCGGAAACTCGTTTCACATGAAACCTTCTCCACATACTTTGAAAAGCTTGTGTATGGCGCCTTAATAACCAAAGGCTTTCCAAAAATTTCGAAGATTTCCTCTATCCGTTTATGATGAAACTCATCTTTGTTCAAAAACAATGTTGGAATACGTGGCACATTATACTTTTCGAAGAGCCGGTACTGGTGGATTTTGTTGGCGCAAATCCTAATGGAAATCGGGTCGTCAACAACTTTTAAGCCAAGCTCCCAAGCCGTTTTTGAAACTATGTAGGCTGTATAAAGCGGGTCTGTTGTAGCCCTTATGAAGACGCTGTCATATTTTGGAATGTCTGAAAGCCCACTTCTGAATAAAAAGTTAAAAGTGTGTCCCATCTGCTCTGCTGTCCGCTTAAAACATTGGAGCGCCTCAGCTTCATCGGAATAGGTGAAATTATATTTTTCAACAAAACATGCTATCCGCGTCAATCAAACCATCCTTTCCCGGAAACCCGGGAAACAATTTTAGAAATCATATTAGCGTCTGAAAGTGTGATTTCATCTATCTTTAAGGGTTGAAGCCCACAAAGGTAGGCTTTCCCATCGAAACGCTGAATATGCAACTTGCATACTGGAATTTTGAAAGTTTCATAGACTTTTTTGGCTATTTCCTTTACATTATAATCCTCATGGGCGCACTCGCCGAAAAACGATTTAACGGAAACCATTCCGCCGCGTAGTGGTTGGGCGCAAACGGCATAACGGTAATTCATGCCTAGACTTTTGACAGCCCTGTATAGGGCGGTTCTATTTTTTGCTGTTTGGAAACCATTAAAAGAGAAGGGATTTACTGCAAAAACAACTATTGGAAAGCTAAACTCGGCCATTATCTGCTTGACAGAGTCCGTAACGAGATACGGCATTATCGGCGTACCGCTTTTTGAGGCTCTAACAAGCATGACTGGCGGTCTGTAGGCGTCTATGGCATTTTCCGTTGTTGGAACAACCTTATTTCCAAGAATTTCAGCGTGGAGCGAAACATAATACCCGATTTTCATGTATCTATAATCGTTGTTGACGTTGAGAATTGAGCCTCTAACCGAGGACTTGAGAAAGGTTGATGGCTTTATTATAGCCGCGTTTGTTCTTAGGTCGATGTTTGAAACGACCAGCAAGCAAGAGGCACCAGACAACGGAAAAAAGCTAACACAATTTAGATATTTAAAATTAACTACTATTATGGCTAGCACCCATTTAGGCTGAGGATTGCTATAAGCTTATATTTTGGCTGATTGAGATTTTCTTTAAAGAGGCAGTCTGTACGTATAGAACCTTAGAGGTTCTTGGACCAGAACATGAGTTCTCGCTTGTCGACGAAAATTTGAGGGCTTTGCCCATAGTTGACAAAGTCATAAAGGATGCCTATGGGCGAATTGTAAACTTTGTTGAGCTAGGCAATTTCACATTTGGAAAAGAATTGCAGCTCCATGTTATGGAGGTTAAGCCAAACAAACCCTTTAAATCCCCACAAAATTTTGAGGAAACAATGTATGATGCGGTTTTAGAGCTCGGCGAAATGCTTGAAAAACGTTATAGGGCCAGCCTTCTTGGAACTGGTATGCATCCAACATTGAGACTTGAGGAAACATCCGTGTGGCCCCACCGTCACAGGCAGATTTACGAGGCTTTCAGTCGAATCTTCAACCTTAGACAGCATGGGTGGCTTAACATCCAAAGCTTTCAGCTGAGCATCCCATATGCTAATGAAGCCAAAGCTGTTCTAATGCATAATTTGCTTGCTAATGTTTGCGCCTATCTTCCAGCTGTTTCAGCTTCCTCCCCAATTTTTGAGGGACACTTTGGTGATTATGTGGATAATAGGCTTTACTTTTACATGGAAAACCAGAGGGAAATCCCGTCAGTAACCGGGAAAGTGGTTCCAGAATATATTCAGTCTTTTAGGCAGTATAGGCGAGAGGTTATTTGGCGTTATTCAGCTGATTTAGCTAAGGTTGGGGCTCACAACTGCATCCTCAACAAGGAGTGGGTAAACTCTAGAGGCGTAATCTTCCGCTTTGAAAGGAAAGCCCTAGAGATAAGAGTCATGGACGAGCAGGAATGCATAAAATCCGACGTGGCTCTAAGTTGTTTTATAAGGGCTCTGCTTAGGGGCTTAAGGAAGGCAGATGGGCCTCCCCTACTACCTACAGAAGTTTTGGCTGAAGACTTCAAATCCGTCATAAAGCATGGCTTGGAAGCAAAAGTGCTCCATCCGAATGGACCAAAGGCTAGGCATGTGTGTAGACACTTTTTGAAGATTGCTTGGGAAAACGCCACATTCGAGGAGAAGGAGTACCTCCCCTTAATAGAGAAACGCGTTGAACACGGAAGCCTATCAGATATTATCAAAGAGAAAGTTCTTGTAAGAGCACAGAGGACCGACTTGAACGAGGCAATTATAGATGTTTATTCGAAAATTTTAAACAGCCTAAAGGCTAATGAGCCCTTCTTTTAAGAGCTGAAGCATATGCAAGCCGAAGATGAGCGCCAGAAAAACTTTTTTAACATTTGTGGCACTTGTAAGATTAACTGTTGCTGGGATGCAAAACCACCAATAACTGGAAGGCGTGAGAAAATTATTTTAGAATACTTGAGGACGCAAGGCATCTATCTTGAAAATCCCTTTGTGCATGCTGAATACACTTTTCCAAGGGAGGACGCAAATGGCTACTGCATATTCTATGATAAGGCGACAAGAAAATGCGTAGTTCATCCAGTAAAGCCAGAAACATGTGTTGCTGGACCGGTAACCTTCGACATAAACAAGACAACTGGCAAAATTGAGTGGTACTTGAAAATTGAGAAAATTTGCCCCCTAGCCGGAGTAATTTACAAGGATAAAGCTCTCCTTAAGAAACATTTTGAAGCCGCGAGGAGGGAAATTTTGCAGCTTGTGAGAGAGCTGACGCCAGAGGCTTTAAGGACCATATTGAAGCGGGAAGAACTGGACACCTTCAAAATAGGCGAGGAAGAGTTAGAAGGCGAAGTGTTACGCAAGCTTTAGTATCCGCAGTCGGACTGACTGATTATCTAGAGGAGCTATTTAATTCATAATGTTGCGAGTTGCAAAATGCTTTTACCTTTGGTTTTCCGCTATTCTATCAGCGTTTGAGGGTTAACTACATCTTGAAAGAACAGCCCAAAAATGCTTTTGACCTTCTAGTTAAGCCTGTTCGAAGGCTGATTGAGCAGAGGGGATTCTCTAAACCCACAGAACCCCAAGAAAAGACCATTCCGCTAATCCTTGAAGGTAAAAATGTTCTGCTTATTTCGCCAACAGCCACAGGCAAGACTGAGGCTGCCTTTCTGCCAGTTTTAAGTATGCTTTTGCAGGAACCGCATGTCCCAGGCATAAAAGTGCTTTACATTACGCCTCTTAGGGCTTTAAACCGTGACATGCTGGAACGCCTTGAATGGTGGTGCAATAATTTAGACATTAAATTGGCTGTTAGGCACGGAGACACAGAAACTCGCGAACGCACGAGGCAAGCTCGAAGTCCACCAGACGTTTTGATAACAACTCCAGAGACTTTGCAGGCTATTTTGGTCGGCTGGATTATGAGGCAGCATCTCCAGCAGGTGCGCTGGGTAATCATTGACGAGGTGCATGAGATGGCTGACAGCAAAAGGGGAAGCCAGCTTGCCCTTAGCCTTGAAAGGCTCAGAACGATGATTGGGAGGGACTTCCAAATAATAGGCTTGTCAGCCACTATTGGCAGTCCAGAAAAGGTAGCCCAATTCCTAGTTGGAAATGGCCGTCCAGTGGAGATTGTGCGAGTTCCAGTTGCAAGAAAAATGCACTTAAAAATTCTTTTCCCAAAGCCTAAACCGGAAGATTTTGGGCTGGCTGAAAAGCTTTACACGCACCCAGAAGTGGCAGCCAGACTTAAGGTAATTCGCGACTACATAAGCCGCCACAGATCGGTTCTCCTATTCACAAACACGCGTGCCATTTCAGAGGTTTTGGCGAGCCGCTTTAAAGTTTGGGACATAGACTTTCCAGTTTCCATACATCATGGCTCTTTGGCTAAGCCCTCCCGCATAGCGGCAGAAAGAGGCCTAAAAAACGGCGAGTTGAAAGGCTTGGTTTGCACCAGCAGCCTAGAGCTCGGCATAGATGTGGGCCGCATAGACCTAGTCATCCAATACATGAGCCCCCGCCAAGTTACAAGGCTCATACAGCGGGTTGGAAGAAGCGGCCACAGAATAGGGCGCATAGCCGAGGGAATAATTGTCACAATGGACTCTGACGATACACTGGAGGCTTTAGCCATAGCAAGGCGCGCCCTGAAGGAGGATTTAGAACCAGTTGAAATTCCTCCAAAACCCTATGACGCCTTAGCCCATCAAATTTCTGGGCTGCTCCTAAAACAGAAGAGGCTTGAGTTCAGCGAAATCCTGGAAATGTTTAGGAAAGCCTACTCATACGCCGACCTAACAATGGAAGACATCGAAAAAATTTTACGCTATATGCATGAACGCTTCCCAAGGCTCGCTTGGGTTTCCTTCGAAGACAAAGTGGTTCTGAAACCCCGAAGAACAAAGGCACTCTTCGAATATTATTTTGACAATTTGTCCATGATACCGGAAGAGAAGCAATACCTAGTTGTAGATGAAACAACAGAACAGGCCGTAGGAATTTTGGATGAAGCCTTCATGGCGGAGTATGGCAAACCAGGGATAAAGTTCATAATCCGCGGAAGTCCATGGCGAATCCTCCACATTTCAGGCGACAAGGTCTACGTGAAGCCAGTAGACGACCCCACCGGGGCTATTCCCAGCTGGATAGGAGAAGAAATCCCAGTGCCCTTTGAAGTTGCCCAAGAAGTCGGCTATATCCGCAGTTTTGTTGAGGAACAAAACCGTAAGGGTCTGCCTCCAGAAGAGATCGCAGCAAAACTCAGCGAAAGCTATCCGGCGGAAAAGGATACAATTTTGGGCGCTTTAACTGAGACTTTCGAGCAGGTGGCGGCTGAAATACCAGTTCCGACGGATAAACGAATAACCGTCGAAGACTGGGAGGATTTTGTGATCGTCCATGCTCACTTCGGTTCCCTTACGAACAGAGCCTTAGCCCAACTTGTTGGGCAGCTTCTCTCAGAAAGGGTTGGGTACGGCATAGTGGTTCAGCACGACCCGTACCGAATATTTATACAGACCATGGGCGCTGCGGACGCCAATCAAATTGTCAAGTTGTTCGGTGAAATGGCTTTAATTGGTGAAAAAGCTGTCAGAGATGCTTTGACAAGGGCCACTGTTAAGACTGGCATTTTTAAGAGGCGAATGATTCACGTGGCGAGACGCTTCGGCGCATTGGAGAAGTGGGCTGACTTCAGCAATGTAAGCCTCCAAAGACTTTTGAAAAGCTTCGAGGGAACCCCAATCTTCGAGGAAGCCCTAAAAGAGGTTTTCACAAAGGACTTGGACGTTGAAAGGCTTGTCCAAGTTTTGGAGAAAATCCGCAACGGCGAAATAGAAATTGTTAAGGTTGAAACCGGTGGGGTTGCCACCCCAGTTGCCCGTGTTGGCATTGAAAGGGTGAGCATGAAAACAGACCTTATCCCGCCTGAAAGGATGCGAGCGGTGCTCATAGAATCCGCAAAAGCGAGGTTGTTGAACGAAACATGCAATCTCATCTGCACAAACTGCTGGAGTTACGCAGACATGATACGTGTGAAAGACTTGCCCGCAAAACCAAAGTGTCCAAAATGCGGCTCAGGAGCCATTGGACTTTTAAGGGTTGAAGAAGAGAAGGTTCTGCCACTGCTGGAGAAGAAGGGCGAAAAGCTCACCAAAAGCGAGGAAAAAATTCAGAGGCAAGCCATACAAACAGCCCGCCTAATAGAAAAGTATGGCAAAGCGGCGGCGGTAGCCCTCTGTGCAAGAAAGGTTCAGCCATCAGACATTAAAGAGGTTCTCGAAAAGGAAGCCTCCCTCACGGATAGATTTTATGAGCTCGTCCTGGAGGCTGAACGCAAAGCCATAAGCAAAAGATTCTGGTAGAAGGGCTGAGAGACTTACAACAACTTTTAAATGGGAGACCACGTTAATCTGGGTGAACACGCCTCTAACAATTGTGCGGAGATAAAGAAGCTTGGAGATAAGCCGAAAGAAACTTCGAGAAGAAGTCCTAAACAGAATAAAATATGTTAAAAATTGTGTTTTGGCAAGGGAACTATGCCTCTTAATTAGAACAAACAGAGCGGTTCTCGAGCCTAAAGATGTGCAGGAAATATGCCTCTACATTTCAGGCTTATGCAAAGAAGAAGGATGCGAAGAACCCAGCGAGCTCTGCCGCAAGGCAGCAGAGGCCGTGGGCGCCGGAGATGAGGAAAAATATTTGGAGTTATGCGCCCAGAGCGCCATGAAATGTGGAGAGTCTAGACGCCCAACACCTAAAAGGGCCACCTACGTTGCCTAACAAAAGGGAAAATCTTTAAAAGAAAAAAGTGTCGGTAAAACCAAGATGGAGGCATGCTCACTGTTCATAGCCCCCTATGTCCCAACACCCCTCCCAGTTGTCCGCCACATGCTCATTTTAGCCCAGCTAAAACCTGGCGAGGTGTTTTTTGACCTTGGCGCCGGAGACGGCAGAACAGTAATAATGGCGGCTAAAGAGTTTGGCGCAAGAGCAGTAGGCGTAGAACTACGCGAAGACCTTGCAAAAAGAGCCCTAAGCACAGTCTACGAAGAAGGGCTTCAGGACAGAGTGACGATAGTCAATGGCGATATGTTTAACGTTGACCTCTCATCCGCCGACGTTGTATTCCTATACTTAACCACAAGCGCTAATGAAAAGATAAAACCGAAACTTGAGGTTGAGCTTAAGCCTGGAGCCCGTGTTGTCTCCCACGACTACGAAATTGTAGGGTGGAGACCGTTAAAGGTGGAAAACTTCTGTGAAAACCCCAAGCTTGGATATCCATCCCACACAATATACCTCTACAAGAAGGTTTAAGCCCTAAACAAAAGATTGGAACGAGGACATGTCCAATCATTCTAAACATTATATAGGGTTTTATGGTTAGATATATACAGACGCTGCCTAAACAGTCACTTCTTAAACTTCTTCAAGTTTTTCAAAATAGCCAAGGAAGTTCTACAGCATCTTAAACCGATAGACTTGTTCATCTCTAAAAATTTGATATTACCACAATTGAAGTCAACTGCCCAATACCGAAGGCCAGCAAAGTTTAACGACCTATTGGAAATAGGGCTAACCGTGGATGAGGCGAAAGAAAAAGCTGTAAAACACGGCTTTAAAATTTACAAGAAGGAGACAGCGGAATTGCTGGCAAACGGTTACATCGTGGCAGTTGCTACGAATAGGCATACGTTGAAATCCATGAAAATCCCAGATGAGATCGCCGAAAAACTAAAAGTCTATTATGGCGGCTTAGAAAAATAAACTTTTAATTCGAGACTTTAAATTCAAAATTCTGGAAAACTAGGAAGGCGAAAGGGCCAAAGGGCATGCTGTTCGTTCCATGGCAGTACATTGCAGACTGGAAATGCAACACTTGCGGCTTATGCTGCAAAGCCTACAGCGTAGTCCTAAACTTCCAAGAATGGCTTAAAATAGTAAAAAACTACGGCGTCGAAACAACAGTTTCAGGCTTAAACAAGCTATACTTGCGGAGGAAAAGCGACGGTTCCTGCGTATTCCTCTACAAAATGATGGACATGCACTTATGCGGACTGCAACATATGAAACCGGCGGCATGCAAGCTCTGGCCCTTCAAGATTTTAGCAACCCCAAAATTTGGATATGCGAAAGAAGCCTTATACCATTATGGCGGGAAGGCTCTATACATATACGCTGATTCCACGTGCACTGGACTAGTTTACGGAAGGCCAACATGGGAGTTTGCAAACCAAACCCTAGAAGAGTTTATAGAAATTGCCATCGGGATTCGCAGTGAACAAAAGCGGAGCAAAGCCAATGTTAATTTTGTCCAACAGTACCCCTCGATAAGGAGGCTTTTCTAGAAAGCTCATGACCAACCCTTTGACCACTTTTACCCATAACTCTTAACAAGTAGCTCCACACTTCTAATAGAAGAGCCTAAAGGACTGAGAAAGTTGGATGCTGTGAAGTCGGTAAACCTTGCTAAAACATACCGCGGCAAAGAAACAGTTGAAGCCTTAAAAGGAGTCACCTTATCAATTGAGAAGGGCGAACTGTTCACTCTTCTCGGTCCGAATGGCGCTGGCAAAACCACCTTTTTAAGGATTATTTCTACGCAGCTGCTGCCAACAAGTGGTGAAGCTTACGTTTTAGGGCTTAACGTTCTAAACGAAGCTGAAAAAGTGCGGGAGCACATAGCAGTTGTTCCACAGGATGTTGCCACCTATGGCAATTTCACGCCTTGGGAATACTGCTACTATTTTTCGCTGCTTCGCGGCATGACAAGGCAGAAGGCTAAAGAAATGTCTGAAACAGCCTTGAAGGCTGTTGAATTATGGGAACTACGAAATCGAACATGCGCTACACTTTCCGGAGGTGAGAAGAAGAGAGCTATAATCGCAGCGGCTTTGGCTTCGGATGCACAAGTGTTAATGCTGGACGAGCCTACAAGCGGCTTAGACGCAATAGCTAGGAGGAAGGTTTGGACGGTTTTAAGGGATATGGTTGAGCATGGCAAGACAATCCTCCTTACAACCCACATTATGGAGGAAGCTGAAATGGTCTCTGACAGATTAGCCATAATCCATAAGGGCGAGTTGATGGCACAAGGAAGCGTCGAAGAAATTAAGGGATTAACCAAGGAAAAGTTTAGAGTTGTTGTGGAAGGCGGCCTAAAAACCCTTGAGAAATATGTTAACAACACCTCTTTTGTAAGTTTCGGCAGCAAAACAATAATTTATGTTGAAGATGGAGATGAAGCCATAGAACTCGTTAGAGAAGCCCTCGAGAATGGTTTGAGGGCTGAGGCTTCGCCTATTACACTTGAAGATGTTTTTGTTAAACTTGTTGGAGGGAGAGAAAATGAAGTTCGGAAAAATTGTTAAAGATGTTTTAGTAATTACAGCTTTAAAAGCTATCCCGGAGTTAAAGAGGCAGCCTCTGGTTTTAATGATTATGGGCTTGATAAGCGCATTACCCATCTTCTTTATACTCGTTTTCGGCGGCGAAATCAGCCATGGACTTGTAGGAGCAATGATTTCAACGGTGGGCTTTTTAGGTGTAGCTTCTGCAATACAAGACATAGCTTCTGATAGATACGTAAAAATTAGGGAGATCATTGTTGCCATGCCTGTTCATCCGGTTTCATACATGATTGGAACAGCCCTAGCCCCTTTAATATTCTCGCTGCCAGGGTTCACCTTCTTTTTGGCGGTTGCCCTGTGGTTTAACTTTATACCTCTTCAGGCCTTAGGCTGGGTCATTGTATCTTTGCTCTTATGCTGGGCTGTTTTAAGCGGTATAGGCTTTGTTGTATCCACATACCTTAGAAAGGCAAGCATATACACATTGAACAATTTATCCAACATCCTTGGACTTGGACTAGTTTTCCTTCCGCCAGTCTACTATCCTGAGGAGTTGCTTGGCGGGTTGAGTTGGATAGGGATATTGTTTCCCACTTCTAACGCCGCGGGATTAATTAGAGCCTATTCTGGACTTGCAGATTTTTCTCAAAACATGGTTTTGATTCGCTGGATTGCCCTTTTAGCTATGATGGTTATTTCAGCGCTCCTTGTCGCTTTTAAGGCTAGGTGGAGAGAAGTATAAACGGGTTTGCGTTAAATAGACTGTAATGGATAGCGTTCATATTGTAGTTCGTAGAGCTTCTTTAATTTTTCAACGGTATCTATTTCTTCTATGGTTTTGTCGGTTCTGAAGCGGACGATTTTTGGCACTCTTAGGGCATATCCGCTAGTGTACTCGTCTGTTTCCTGAATTTCCTGGTACGTCACCTCTGCAACAACTGTTGGCTTTACATAAACTCCCTCTTCGTCCTCTCTTGTTTTCGTCCTTTCAACGATTGTTCCAAGGGCGTCCATTGTTTTTTCTGGAAGGTTTGAAACTTTTCCAATTGTGTAAAGTCTTTTCTCATTTGGGTCTCGCACAGCTAGAAGGAATGATGAGTATAGGCCTGCGCGTCTTCCCTTTCCATATAGGGCTTTCACTATTGTGCAGTCTATTGTGTCGCGCTCTGGTTTCAGCTTAAGCCACGTGTAAGTGCGCTGTCCAATCTCGTATGGAGCGCCCAAGTCTTTGACGACTATGCCCTCGAAGCCTTTTTTTAGAGCTTCATCGTAGAAACGCATTAGCTCAACCTCATCTCGGCATTCAATGCCTTCAGCGAGATACTCTGGTGGGACAACCCCTACCAGATATTTACGTCTCTCGGAAAGTGGCAGTCCGATGAGTTCCTGCCCGTTTAGGAATAGGATGTCGAAGGCTCTGTATGTGACGCGTACTTTTTCCATCCGTTCTGCAAGCTCTTCTTGTGTTAGTTCCCTTGGCACAGTTCTTTCCAGCATGACTTGGAAGGGCAAGGGGTTGCCGTTTGGGTCTACGGCTAAGACTTCTCCGTCCACAATGCAGCTTTGGGCGTTAAGCTTCCTGGCTACGTCAACGATTTCGGGAAGCGTCTGCGACTTTTCAACCCCGCGCCTTGAGAAAATCCATATTTGGGTCCCCCACTTGTGGATTTGGAGGCGACTTCCATCAATCTTATATTCTGCTCTAGCTGGATAGACAACTTTGTCCGGCTCATACAGGTGGGCTAGTTGGGGTCTTATGAACTGCCCGGGGCGCATTTTCACCTCTGCAAGTTTCGGCAGTCCTTCTGACGCTAGGCTTATTCCTTCAGCTATGCCCATTATGGCGCATGCGTTTTGGATTAGCTCAACTGGAACTTGGTAGGCTCTTGCCGCAGCCCTCATAACCGTGCTTGCATAATAGCCAAGCTTCAAATCACCAAGAAGAAGCCTAACAATGTATTTTGCCTCCTGAGGTGTTGCAACCCGCAGTAGACTTGCAACATAGAGTTCGCGTTCCTTAATGCCTTTTAGTTTCGGGAGAAGCTTAATTGCTTCATAAACCTCGCTGACCGATAGTTTAGGCTCTGAAGGCTTTTTGAGGAGGTAGGCTACTTCGCCGTGTTCTCCATAATCTATCAGAAGTTTTCTAACATCATTTTTTGAAACGCCAGTGGCTAGGCTTAGGCTTCTCTCCACCAGTCCCGGCCCAATTTTTAGGCTTTCATCTGTTATTGTTCCCAAGGCTAGGCGCGCCTTAATCTCGAGGGAGAGCTCCGCCGTTCTGAAGAATTTGGCTAGTTCTGTTTCTTTCCCCTTTTTTCCGCGAAGCACCGCCAATCGCTCGTAAACCTCAACAATTTTTGAAAAGGGTATGTCCTTTTTGGGCTCTTTTCCCTCCATGTATAGGCGTATGAGATAATATGGTATGCCAGTTCGCCATTCTATTTGTTCTGGTGGGAAGCCAGCCTCTATTAAACGGAGAATTGCCTCCCTTTGCGAACCGTAGGCTTCTATTAGCTCTTTAAGGGTTGGTGGCTTAACCACTGACATCTGCTTTTCTCACTGCCCACCGATGGGTCTATTTTTCGGCTTCTGGAGTTTTTGGTATAGGCTCTATTGCCCTTAGGAATCCATCCTTTGTTATGTCGACCCTTATTCTTCGGCGTTCAAAGTTGCACATTCTACAGTCCAAGACGCGGACTATGCGGACGAATTCCCCTCTGTCAACGCCCAAGTCCACTTGTTGGTCATACCAGTAGACACGTCCATAATCCACTATTATTGTTCCGTCTAGATTGTGGGCTAAGCCTATGCCTCCAGCCATGTCATAGCTGTCCCAAACCTCTGAGCTGCGTTGATTCACGTAGAGGGCTGTTATGCCATGCACCTGGTTGTATCGAGCTAACTCCATAACGCGGTATTTTAGGGCTCCCCGATAGGCTTCCAGCACAGTGACAGAGTCTATAATGGCTAGTTCAATTTTCTCCTTCTCGGCTACATAACGGTATGTCTCTGCAAAGGTGTTCCAGTCGCGGAGTTCGGGATAAGCCACAGTGTCCAAGACAAATAGGTTTCCCCGTATTTTGTTCCAGTCTAAGCCTAAAATGTCGGCTTTCTGCTTAAGCCTAGACTGCAAATCAAAACGTGGTGTGGCGCTTTTCCACGTGTCTTCAGCCGTTGCGTAAAGCACCTTCCTACCAGAGGCGGCAACCCTTACGGCTATCTCTTCAACAAGTATGGATTTTCCAGCTCCCGGCAAACCAGTAATGGCAAACTGCCCACAAATCGGGATTCCCCCTAGGCTTTTCCCGTCTGGCGTTAGAAAAAGCTGATCAATGAAAGTGCCTGTTGGAAAGCCCAGCAGAGGCTTTTTCGCCTCTACGGCTTCGTCTGGCTTAAGCACTAATGTGCTCAGCTTCTCTTCGCCCTCCTCAATTCTTGTCGTCATGGGTTTTGTGGCGAGTTCCCATTCATCTGCTGGTGTTCTAGCACTTCTCATAGCTTCGGCAAGCGTCTGAGCCATAGCTCTAACAAGACTTTCTATTTCTGGAGCGGCTGCCTGCAGTTGTGGCTGCGCTGCGGCTTCAACAGGTTTTTCTACTGGTTTGGGTTTAGCCTCTTCAATGGTAAGCGCCCATAATTCGCCTCGCCGCTCAACAACCCCCTTGTTCTTAAGGGATTGTAGAAGTGCGTAGGCGGATTTTGGTCCATACTTTGGCATGTTTAAACCTTCTGCAATCTCGCTTAGGGATGCTTGCCCACCTTGGGCTTTGAGAAACTCAACTATGTCATTTTCCTCAACCATAAGTTCTCCCAGTTTAAACGCTGCCTGCTTTCTAAATATTTTTTGTAAAAGTTTGGGCTTTTAAACATACCCCTCTACCGGCGAATTCAAACGCGTTTTTCAAGGAGCTTAACAAAATCTATAGTTAAACTCTTGTCTCCTTTTCTTCATCACTGTTTTCTAAGCTGCTCCCTAATCATGGTTAGAGCGTTTTCCATACTGAAAGGTTTTAAAAGAAATGATACGATTTCTTGCTGACTTTGCTAATTATCTCTTTAACTCCATGAGGTGAGGGCTTATCAGCAACAACTATATTTGGGTTGAAAGGTGCTATCTTACCAATCTTTTAAGAAAAGCTGTTATTTTCATGTCTGTTAGTAAATAATCCGCGGGGGCAAGGTCAGGACGCCCTTACTATTTTTAGGATTCTTCCCCTGTTTTTGCCGTTTCAACCATGTTTTGGTAAGCGCACAAATTGCACTTTAAGTATCACCATCACCATCTATGACCACAAAATAAGATATATATTTTGCTTACAGAAATTCATAGCGAAAGCAGCCATTAGAAGAACAAGCCCAAACCAGCAGTTATAAGCAAGAGAACGCATGAAATAAATCTTAAACACATGGGATGAAAACTTTGGGTAAAATAGAAATTGGGGTCTCAACTCTCCACTTATTGAACAAGCCATTCAATAAAATGGTTAAACAAATCACAAACATAAAAACCAATAACATAGAAATTGTGGATGATGGTTTTCATGCACTAAACAAGCGGAGAGCCACAACACTTAAAGATATAGGCGAATCCCACAATATAAAATTCTCAGTTCACGCACCCTTCGCTGACATAAACATAGCTTCACCGTCCCGCGCTATTTTAAAAGCCATGCTTAAGCGGCTAGAAAACTCTATAAGGCTTGCAAGCTTCTTGGAAGCGCGTGCTTGGGTTTTTCATCCGGGATTAAAAACAGGTGTAAGCATGTTCTATCCCGGTGAGGATTGGAAACAGAACCGAAAAACCGCGCAACTCCTCTATAAAATCGCTAAAGATCATGGCTTAGAAATAGCCATAGAAAATGTTCCGGAGCCATACCCATTCCTAATGAAGGGTGTTAAAGACTTTGATAGGTTTTTCAATGAAGTTTCGGAGCCTATAGGTTTAGCCCTAGACATTGGGCATTCAAATATAAATGGGCAGACGGAGCATTTCCTAAGAACGTTTGCAGACAAGATTGTGCATATCCACGCCCATGACAATGACGGAAAGGATGACTCGCATTTGGGAATAGGCTATGGAACTGTGAACTGGCAGAAGTTTGCAAGTTTACTGCGGGAAATATCCTACGATAAAGCGGTGATTGTGGAGTCTGTTGAGAAAGTTACGGAAAGCGTCAGCTTTTTGAAGTCCATAATTTAGCAGGATATGGCGATAAACATGGATACACCAAGAGCAGAGTATGCGCTTGTCCGTCCAGTGCCAAACTCCTATAACCAATACTGAGAGGATAGATGTTGAACTTGCTAAAAGGCAGCATATAGAATACTGCAAAACCCTACGAAATCTTGGATTAAAAGTTATATGGGCAACTGGTGACGACACACTACCAGACAGCTGCTTCGTGGAGGACAAGCCATTATTCTCATGAAAATGCAGTCATATGCAACAATTGACGGCGGAGACGGATTTAACATAATCCCCGTCAAAGTGGATGCCATCACCCATTTGAAGTCTGTGTGCAATACCTCGGAAACGGTTATGTTGTGCTGGCAAAGGGCTAATTCAATGCAAACATTTTGAAGGTTATAATAGGCTTTTCGTTCATCCCTCAGAACAGTATGCGTCAAACTGCCTAGCCGTTAAACGGAGTGGTTTTGATGGCGAAGGGCTATCCGAAAACAAGAAACAAGGAGGCTTATAGAAAGGGAAGGATTCACCGTAAAAGAGTTGGAGATGTCAGAGTTTAGAAAGGGAGAAGGCGCCCTAACGTGCCTTCTATATATTATGGTGAATTTTACCCTTTTGGAAGTAGAATCTCAAGAGTCATAAAGTCTTCCGCCACCTGTGTCCTTTTGAAAATCCTTTTCGCCTGTCTTAAGAGCATTTTTGGGTTTTCATATCGTGCACTTATGTGGGTTAGAATCAACAGTTTTGCTCTTGAATTTTTGGCGTTCTCCGCCGCTTGACTTGGGGTTGAGTGTCCATCCTCGTAGGCTCTTTCAGCTAGTTCATCATCCAAAGTGGAGTCGTGAATTAGCAAATCGGCATCAGCTGCAAAATCCGCTAATCCCTCGAATGGTCTCGTATCCCCAGTATAAACTATTTTTCTTCCGGGTCTTGGCGGACCCGTGACATCTTCTGGTTTAACAACTTTCCCATTTGGAAGCTTGACTTCATTTCCGTGTTGGAGCTTAGACCATAAAGGTCCTTCTGGAACGCCTAATGCTCTGGCTTTTTCTGGATAAAATTTTCCTGGGCGGGGCTTCTCCATCAAGGCGTAGGCTAGACTTGGTATTACATGGTTTGCCCATACAGCCTCAACAGTATATTCTTCCTCTTCACATACTTTTCCAGCGTCGTAGATTTCGTGGATTTCTATGGGGAATGTTAAGCTGAACTGAACTGTCTCTCTTATGCCTTCCATGAATCTTCTTATTCCAGGCGGTCCATAGATTTCAAGTTTTTTGTCGCGGTCAAGCAGAGCCATTGTCTGTATTAGTCCGGGCAAGCCTAGCACGTGGTCTCCGTGCATGTGCGTTATGAACACTTTCATTTTTCTATTGAAGCTAGCCCCAGCAATTACTATCTGCCTTTGCACGCCCTCGCCGCAGTCAAACAGCAGTTGCTCGCCCTTACGCTTTATCAATATGGCTGGCAAACTCCTCTTTGGGGTCGGGATACTTCCAGCTGTTCCCAGAAACACGACCTGCAAGTTCATGGCCGATTACACCCTTTCGAAGATTGCTATCTCTCTTGTTAGGCTTCTGTGTACATAAACAAAGTGGGATTCCATATGTCGGTAGCCCAGCGCCTTGCCAATCTGGCTTATTTCAATGGTTTTTGGTGCTGCCATGCAAATTCTCTTTCGATCACTAAGAATGTCATGGACGGCCTTTAAACAGTCTTCGATTATTTGCTTTGTGGTTCGCCTAAAAGTTGTTGCACTTCGCCCATAAGGGGGGTCTGCAACCACAGCATCCACGGTTCTCGTTGGTGGGTTTTTTGCGTCGGCAACTATGAGCCCTTCTTGTTCAATGCCAAAATATGCTAAGTTTTTTTGGCTTCCCTTCACCATGCGTCTTTGGATGTCCATGCCCAGAACGCGGCAGCCTATTAGTGCCGCCTCTATAAGGATGCTTCCTGTTCCGCAGAAGGGGTCGAGTACTAAATCGCCAACTTTTGGCTTGGCTAAGTTTACCATACATCTTGCCAGTTTCGGCGGCATGGCTGATGGATGGAAAAAGGGCTTTTTCTTAGGGTATCTCTCCATGAAGGACTTTGAAGGAACATCCGCCAGTTTTAGGCCGAAAACAAGCTTGTTGTCTGTTAGGATTCCCGTAAAGGTTTTTTGTGGGTTTTTAAGGTTTACCTTCACGTTTTCAGCCTTGTTTAGGATTATTTCGCCAAGTTTACGCTCTAAAGCCATTCCATCGACTTCTCTGGCGTGGCTTTTCACATGTTTTATGCGAACAGCAAAACTTTCGCCCTTTTCCAGGAATTCGCTTATGTTTGTTGAGTGTAGGGCTTTAACGGCCTCGCTTTGTTTAGCTTCGCATGTGAAAAGTTCTAATGCGCATGTTCTTGTTAGGGCTGCACGGTTTTTCACGGCTTCAGCGCATTTTAAGTCAGCTTCAATCCTTAAAACTTGGTCTAGTTCTTCCAAAATCTTGTAATTGTAGTCTTCAGCCTCAAGTATGGCTTTCAGCTCCGCTGTTGGCAATGTTTCGTGCTCACCGGATAAGAGGAAGAAGAGTCTAACCACTTTGGAGCTCCCGTAATGCTTGAGCGATGAGTGGCGACAGTGATACTTTGCTCACAGAGCTTGGGACGCTGTCTGTTCCAACTATTTCTTCAACTCCAGCTTGGCGAATGCGCTTTTCAGCCTCGCCCACAAGAAGCGGGTGCACACATGCAGCATAAACCTTGGCTGCACCAAGCTCATTTAGGACGTTTGCGGCTGCAACTATTGTGCCGCCAGTGCTAATAATGTCGTCAAAAATAATGACTGTTTTTCCCTTAACAGCGAACTCCTTCTTTTCAACGCTCACGCATCCGGTGTAGCGGTCTCTCTGTTTTTCTAAATAGCCGAAGTCTCCGCCCAAAACTTTTGAGGCTTCTTCAGCTATGCCTATTGCGCCTTTGTCTGGCGCGAGTGCAAAAGCCTCTTTGAAGCCTCTATGCTTGAAGTGTTCTGCTAGGAGCGGGATGGCTGATATGCTCTTGGCTTGAAAGGGAAACTTTTCCAAGACGTTTTTCTGGTGAACGTTAACTGTTATTAGATTGTCGATGCCAGTTGCCTTAAGCATTTTTGCAATGGCTTCTATGCTTATGGCTTCTCCTTTAAGGAAGACTTTGTCTTGGCGAGCATAAGCCAGGTAGGGGACAACAGCCACAATTCTAGTCGCGTCGTTTCTTTTTGCAGCGTCGGCAATTAATGCCAGCTGTATTAGGCGGGTGTCTTGCGGAGGGCTTGTCGTTTGTATTATAACGGCTTCTTCGCCTTTTACCTCGCCGTCAAGCCTCACATAGGATTCGCCGTCTGGAAAACTCTTAAAAAAGACTGGAACTATTTGGACGCCTAAGAGTTGAGCTACTTTCTCGCCCAGCTCTTTTGAGGCTGGTCCCGGAAGGATTTTCATTTAACCGCCGCTTTCTAAATGAAGCAGCGTTCTTTTAGATTTTTCCAGTCGCCCTATACTGTTCAATAAGCTCTTTAGCTCTGTCCATTCGTATTTTGCGCTCTTCCACCATTTTCTCTGCAACCAAATCTATGAGCTCGCCTGTTGCACCGGCAGCGATGGCGATGTTTCTGGCGTGAAGTGACATGTGGCCGCGTTGTATGCCTTCATGAGCTAGAGCCCTTAATGCGCCTAAGTTTTGGGCTAGGCCGACAGCCGCTAATACTTCTGCAAACTCGTTGGCTGTTTTTACGCCTAGGATTTTTAGGCATATTTTGGCTATGGGATGGGTGCGTACAGCCCCGCCTATTAAGCCTACAGCCATGGGCAGCTCTATTGAGCCCACCAAGTCGCCGTTCTCGTTTTTCTCCCATGTGGAAAGCGTCGTGTAATGGCCTGTTCTGGCGGCGTAAGCGTGGGCTCCGGCCTCCACGGCGCGGTGGTCGTTGCATGTGGCGATTATGACGGCTATGATGCCGTTCATTATGCCCTTATTGTGGGTTGCCGCCCTGTAGGGGTCAGCCGCCGCAAAAGCCCAAGCGTTGACAATGCCGTCTACGACTTCTTCTCCGCCAACAGCCTCCTTCGGCACGACACACCATGCTCTTGCTAGACGTTTAACAGCCAAGTTGGAGATTATCCGCAGATAGACACGTCCGCCAGTTATTCGCTCTATTATGGGGGCTACTGCCTCGCACATGGTGTTTACGGCGTTAGCGCCCATGGCGTCGCGGCAGTCTACATGCAGCTCTGTGATAACCATTGGTCCCTGCACTGTTTGGATGATTTTTGCGTCTAGGTCTTTTGCTCCACCTCCAACAGAAACCAGCACCGGGTCTTGGTCATTAGCCTTCTTTAGGATTTCTTCTTTGGCTTGTAATATGCGGAGCCTAGCCGCATAAGGGTCTTTTATGCCGACTGCTTGAACTTGTCCAATCATTATTGGTGGTGTGCTGCTTGTGTGGAAGCCTCCGCCATCCCGTGCCATTTTAGCTGCATAACTAGCTGCCGCCACCACAGAAGGCTCCTCAATAGCCATTGGAATCAAATAGTCTTTGCCGTTAATTAGGAAGTTTACAGCTATGCCCAAAGGCACTGGAATAGCCCCAACAACATTTTCTATCATGCGATCAGCTAAGTCCAAAGGCAAACTACCAGTATTCTGAAGTAAAGCGCATTCCTCATCGGCTAAGCCGGCAAACTCCTTAACAAAGGCTAAACGCTCTTTTGGGCTAAGCTTATAGAAACCCGAAAACAAAGATGACTTTCCCATTTATCTCACTTCACTTTGCAACAATTTCGAGTAACAGCAATATTCCCTTTCACTTTTAAACTTTATCAAAATACACGATTTTGAAGTGGGGATTTTGCAATCACGCCGTCCTGTCTTATTTTGTTGGTTTGGTAATGTCGCCTAATTTTGAAGCTTTGACATGCGGCAAAATTTTTCTTAACAGCTGGGAATCCTCGGTTATAAGCGTTAAACCTTTTGTGTTTGCGTAGTATGCGTAGGAGGCATCGTAAAAGGTTATTTTAAGTTTTGCCGCTACTTGTAATATTTCTTCTTCATTGCAGCTTATTTGTATGATTTCCATGGTGTTTAGGATTTGCTTTACTATTTTTGCGAGAATTTTAATTTCTTCATCTGTGGCTTTTGCTTGGAAGGCGAAGTTTTTCCATAATATGTTTCCAAGCTCGTATCTTGCCAATTCCAGCGTGTAATTTCCAACTAAGATTTCGATTTTGTTTTCTTTTATAGCTTTAAAAACGGCTGATGAATCAAATAAATATTTCATCTGTACATTCTATCCTCTCTTACAGTTTTTACAACTTCTTCCATGCTCACCTTGTTGAGAACTGGTTTCAGCCTTTCTATCACTTCTTTGAGTTTTTCAGCCTCTCTTCTTCTAATTTCATCTTCTATGGCTTTTCTCAGAAGTTTTGAAGGTTTAATTTTAAGCTCTCTCATTTTTTCCTTAAGTTCTTGAGGAATTTTTGTGGAAACCGTGGTATACTTACTCAAATTCTCACCAATAGGTAAGACAAAAATTACAAATAAAAAGTTTTCCCATGTTTCGTGCTGCTTTACATCAGACCAAGATTTCAGGGAAAGAATCAGTTATCCTGTAGCAAAGTGCTTCATTTGTTCAATCAGAACTCACTAACAAACTCTAAACGTCTTCTAGGCTAAGCTTATAAAATGCCCCCACGAAGTTGGCTTCCCAACCCATCTGCAGAAGTAAAATAATTGGATGTGTAGCGATTTCAACATAGTTGGATACCTGCTTACAATTAGGTGACTAAAGCCCGCCTGAGCCGCCAACTGATAAACGTATGGAAGCTGCCCTTGAAGTGTCTGTTTAAGAGGCATGTTAAAAGGCTCATGCTAAGAATAGGTCTATACCTACCAATGAGAAGAACTCTGGTTGTAGTGGGGGAGGGCATGCTTTTTTCGTCCGTAGTTCTTTGTTTCTTATTATTTAAGACATGTGAATTCGAATTGGTAGGTATAGCGATAAGCCTAGCCAATCAACGCTTAGGAAGAGCCACAGCCCGAACATTAAACTGTTTCTGAATATGCCTGGCCAAAGTTTCAGCATACCCAATCCTAAAATTATCAGTAACAACAAACTTAGGCTTTGAACGTCTCACATACTCCATTAAACCATCAAAATCAGAATGGTCGCTTAAGGCTACAACATACTCTTTATCGGCTATCTCGCGGCATGGAACATCAAACTCCCAACCACTAACATAAACACGAAAACAGCCACGTCCAACACGCGTTCTAGAGCCCATGTGATAAAAAGCCAAGCAAGGCTGGTTCCTTTCAAGCATTTCTTTGGCTTCCTTCTCCTCAAGCCTCAGCAACTGACCTACGCGCATGCCATGCCTTTCACAAATTTTTGAGATTTGGAAAACTCTTTGAGGCACAATAAATGGCACCCTAACGTCGGCGTCGCGGAGAATCTGCATAACCTCTTGAAGCTTGCCATGATAACCGAAAACATAAACAGCGCCACGCTTAAGCCCCTCCCTCACAATGGAAACCAGCAATTCTTTAACCTCGCTGTTGAAGGGGCGCCTGCAAGATGGACTACCATAAGTGGCTTCCATGACGAGCACGTCAGCCTCCAACACCAGAGTTCCCTCAATTCTGAAGTCTCCAGTGTAAACAATCCTTGTACCTTCAGCGTCCTCAACAAGAACCTGGCACGCGCCTAAAATGTGGTCTGCCGGAAAAAGCGTTATGCTTTCTTCGCCATAATGCAATGTTTTCCCATAATCAAGGATTTCCACAAACCCGCCCATAAGGAAAAGCGGACTTTTCATAACGTCAATTAAGTCTTTTGTGGCTTTCGTCATAAGCACTTTTTCGCAAGTTCTTAGGCTCCGTTGCAAGCCAATCATGTGATCCGCATGCGCATGAGTAACAACCCTTAAAGGTTTAGAATCATCAAAGGCGTCGCATGCAACACTCTTGCCAAGGAGGACGGCACCATGCTCAGTTATGCTAGCTTTACTGGACAATTGTGCGCCACCAATTATAAGCGTGCATGGGCAAAGTCATTAAATAAAGTGGCGATAAACTTTGTTCCAGTAATGAAGCTTTCAATTTTCAAGTTTTCGTTAGGCGCATGCGTGTTAGACTCTGGATGACCGCAACCAGCGGAAACAATGGGATAGCCGAAAAGGTTTCGGAATAAATGCATGGGACCGGAGCCAGCACTCAGCGGATAAATAACAGCCTCTTTTCCATAAACCCTCTCGGCAGTTTTCGCCACTAAACATACAAAAGGATCGCTGATCGAGGTTTTAGTTGGCTCCGTTGAGCCATGCCTTATTATCTCCAAATCCCCGAAGCCATGCTTTTTGAGGTGGCGGATAAGCTTAACAAAGATCTCGTCCGACTTCTGGTTGGGGACAAGCCTAAAATCCAGTTTAGCCACAGCTTCATGGGGTAAAACGGTCTTTGAGCCTTTTCCAGTGTATCCGGCGAATAAACCGTTTATTGTGCACGTAGTATGGTAAAGCAGAGCCTTCAAAGCCTCAAAGCCGCTAAAACCCTTCAAGAACCCTTCTATGCCAAGCTCCTCTTTCAACTCCTCCTCTTCAAATGGTATGCGCTTCAAAAGTTCAATTTCATCAGCGGATGGCGGCACAATATTATCATAGAAGCCCTTAATGAGGATTCTCTCATCTTCACCCTTTAAAGTGTTTAAAGCCCAAACCAAGCGCCAAGCAGGATTTGGTATTAACGGGGCGTTTGCAGAGTGAACATCTTTCTTGGCAGCTTCAACCCTCAACTCCACTGATAAGACACCCTTCAAACCCAAATATAAGTGGGGTCTGCCTTTGCGGTCTGTTCCGCCAAACTCCCATATGGCAGCATCCGCCACAAGAATATGCCTGTATGCCTCAACAATTGGCGCAAGGTTCGGGCTTCCAATCTCCTCCTCACCCTCAACAAAGAATTTTATGTTAACCGGCACGTCGCCAATTGTTTCTAAGAAAGCTTGAACAGCCTTAAGCCTTGAAACTAAATTCCCCTTATTATCGGTAACACCCCTCCCATAAATCCTTCCATTGACAACTTTGCCGCTGAAGGGTTCATAATCCCACTTTTCAAGAGGCTCAGGAGGCTGAACATCATAATGGTTATAGAAAAGCATCGTCTTACCAGAGGTTTGGGACTTAACCTCACCATAAACTACGGGATTTCCCCTTTCACTCACCAAAATTTTTGTTGAAAGCCCAACCCCTTGCATCATTTCCTCAACGAGCTTTGCACATTCAGTTATTCCCTCAGCTTTCGCCGACACGCTTGGCTGCTTAACAAGCCGCACAAGGTCTTGGACAAAGGCTTCAGCGTGCTCATCAATATAGTTGAAAACCTTCTCCAAATTCACGTTTTCACATCCTTCCTAGGCCGTCTTCGGTGCCAGCCAGTCAATTAGCTGCCTCGGGTCATCGCATTTAATTTGAACCTTAATCGGACCGAGGGGTGACTCTGCAACAGCCTTTGAAAAGGAAACATGCCCAACAAAAGCCACTTGCTTGTTCAGATAGAAAGTTATGGTTTTACCGTTTAAGCCTTCAAATAGGGCTCCCCGCGCAGCGTCGCGGATGCGTTCCCTGCGGAGTAGATTGTAGAGCTTTGTTAGAGATTCCACTCCTTTTGCATCCGCCGTTAGCAAGCTTCCTTTCCGCAATGGCTTTATTTGGAATGGTAATCCGCCGAAAATATTTTCCACAGCCCTCCTCACCTTTTCCTCCGATTCTGTCGGGCTTATTTCCACTTCCACGTGAACTTCTACTTCATCCATTTCTTCTCAATCCTCTTCAAGACTTTTGCAGCCTGTTTTTTAACTGCTTCTAGGCCTTCCTCATTAACTATCATGTATTCGGCCATGGCTATAGCGTTTCCCAATCCGACGCTCAGCTCCCTTATGTCTCGTTCACGGAAGATTTCCCAGTTTTTGGGGTCGTCGCTTCTCCGTCTATGAAAAAGCCGCTTAAACCTCGTTTCAGGCGAAGCGTAAATGGCAACCAGTGTGAACTTTGGAAAATGCCGCTTAAACTCTTCAACCTCTGCTAGGCTTCTTACGCCATCCACAACGACTTTACTCTCAGTTTTCTCTAATATTTTTGAGATGCATCGCCTCGCTACCACGGCTTCTCCCTCTAAACGCCTCAGCTCCAGCATAATACGCCCAAGATTTTCAGGAGTCGGCTTTAAACCTCTTCGCCGGGCTTCCCCACGAACCTCATCACCCATGACAACAACGCCGTAGCCACCGGCCCTTGCAACACTAACAACAACGGATTTCCCAGCGCCAGGCATTCCAGCCAAGCCGACAACCAACTTTTCAACAGTCATTTCTAAGTCTTCCCTTTCGCAATATCAAGACTATGCCATTACGAATATCCTTCTAAAAAGTTAAAAGCATTTACCAAATAAACACGTGGAGCATTTCACATTCCATAATAGACAAAGCTTTTATTTTGATGACCAACAGAAGACTTTTCCATAACGAGGGTTTACACGATGAATCTTGAATTAAGGAAGGCCTTAGGCTTCGTAGGCGCAATATTAATGGTTGTCAGTTTTGCTGGCACAGCTGGACGCTTATATAAGGGTTTGCCACTGCTTGCCGGCATAATCCTAGTCTTAATAGCCTTAAAAGGGTTCGCAGACCATTATAAGGAGAAGAGCATATTCAACAACTCCCTCTACGGAACCATAATAGTAATCGTTGGCATAGCGGCGGCAGTACTAATCTTCATAATACTCATCTTGCCACTTGCCCCGCAACTTAAAGAATTAGATTGGACTAACACGGCGGCTGTCCAAGAATTTATCAGAACGCATCTACGGTCTTTCCTCGGACCAATAGTTGGAGCCTATTTAACGGCTATCATATCCCTAATCATCTCAGCATGGTTCTTCAGAAAATCTTTGGACGCTCTCTCCACAAAGTCTGGAGAGAAAATGTTTGAAACAGCCGGCTTGATTTGGCTGATAGGCGCAGTTCTGTCAATAATCTTTGTGGGCTTAGTAATAATATGGGTTGCATGGATAATCATAGCGGTCGGATTCTTCTCGATGAAAACAACAAAGGAAAATCTACAGCCTCCCCCTACACAATAGCTAACGGCTATATCTATTCAAATTTCAATGATTTTGAAAATTTCAGGATATAAAGAACGCTATTGGACTTACTGTTGGAGCCTAAGCCTGCACCGTCTGCTCTGCGCCCAAGAAAGTCTTATGGAATGAGTTTGTAGATTTCATATCCGATCAAACTTCGTATTATATGTTCCCCCACCAACAGGATTCGACCGTCAAGGAAAACCGTTGCTTGATGGCGCGCCATGAAAGGGACAAATGCTCGGAATTGGCAACTTCCTCGTAGTAATAATAACTTTCATTATAGTGGCTTTTGTCATATTCGTAACAGTTAAGTTAACCAAGAAATGGGGCATACAATGGCATCTAACACCCTTACTTTTTATGTGGATTTTGCCTTCTATGTGCAGGAATCTACATGTTTAACTGCAACAAGTAGCAATTCACAATGTCAACCATTTACAAAATTTAGACGTGACAACTTAAAGCTTTGCTACGGGATTAGGATATGTATTTTTAATCCCTTTTAAAAGCTAAAGTTTTGGCTTTTGCCGAATCACAAGAAAATTTTGTTTTAACAGGCTTTCCTGAAATTTTAAGCTAAAATCCATTAAGTTGCATGTCTCGAAATTCCTTGAAAGGCTTTAAATAATTTGGCGTTAACCAACTTTTGGTGTGTTAGGCTATGAACATGGTGGAGTTGAATCGAAATAATTGGAATGATGAGGTTAACCGTTCTCCAATTTTAACTCTTGTCTACTTTTGGCATGAACGCTGCCCATGGTGTAGGGAGCAGACGCCCATTTTCGAAAAGTTGGCAGTGGAATACGGAGGAAAAGTTAAGTTTGCCAGAATAAACGTTTTGGAGTCGGCGGAGAACAGAGAAATAGCAATGAACCTTGGGGTTATGGGTACGCCTACCCTAATATTCTTTTGCGGGGGAAGACCTCTGATGCACCTTGTAGGTTTCGCATCAGAGGAAGAATTAAGGAGAGTTATCAATGATATGCTGGGCAGGTACCGTTCATGCTTGATGCAGAGCACAGAACTTAAAAACTATGTTGTATAGTGATAGCCTTCAAAGCTTAATACTCTTTAACTTATTACAGCTTGCAAAATATTATGTAAATGATTCACAATAATAAGAAAAGTAGCCCGTTGAGGTTGTTAAAGTGGGATTTGAATTAGAAATCTGGCCGGTATTTTTGTCGTTAGTAATTGTTGTGCTGCCAGACAACCCGTTCAACAATAACCATAACAATGAAAGTTGCAATGTTTAACCATTTTTAAGGGTTTGAATTTGTGGCAGTATTTAAGAATTGAACTATAAAGGTTCTACTCCATTTGATTTAAAACCTTTGTTTTTCCGCCACTCTGAAAATTGGGTTTGGCTCTACACGGTCAAG
>JAGTQI010000013.1 GCA_018396955.1 Candidatus Bathyarchaeota archaeon
CGTTCATTGCCCTAACCAGATCAAGCAGTTTTTTCGGGTTTAATGCCATGGGTATAACATCAGCTACTTTTGACCATTCTCTGCTTCTTCCGAACAGAACGGGAGAGGTCCATTGATTATCCGGGTTATCGCTTGTTCTTCTAAGTAAGGTGTTAATTGGAGGTTGGGAGTTTTGGTTTGCATATCTGCTTATCCAAGCTGATTGGAATTTGGTGGGTTCTATCTCTTCTATTGCAATTTTTCTTCCATTATTGGTCTTAGGATTGGCTTTAAAATCGTTATATGCCGTGTAATTAGGAACGATATTGTTAATAAATTCGTTCACTAAGTTCTCAAATTGTGGAGACCAAAAGCTGTTGTGGAACAATGGGAGTTCGTTCGGTAACGCTTCATTTTCTATCGGGATGAGCCAAGTATTGTGAAAGTCTATGGATGGCCCGATGCCAGCTATAGGATAGACGGCTACATTGTCATTTCCCTTTTCCCAGAGTGGAATTGATATCCTCTTTAGGAGGGTTTCATATCCGCTTATTTGCTGGGTGAGAGCAAAAGGGTTATGTGAGCTTTTAAATGATACTTCAAAAATAATACGGCCATATCAGCAGTTTTTTCTGATACCTCCTTTGAATGGTTCACCAGGCTTAACGCTTGCTCCGCGTATTTTATGGAAGTAAGAGCGCGTTCATATGTAAGGAGAGGCTCACCTCCTTGAATTCTTATCCACACTATTTTCTTCGATGCTAAATTAGGCAGTTCCTTTAGAGAAGTGAAAAGTGTATTCACATCATAACGGTAGCCATTTTGAATATTCCATGCGTAACGCCAAGCATAACATAATGGGCATTGTTGTTTCCGTAGCTGGCATCCTGCATATCTTAAAACTAACGCTTCTCCCTTTCCTCTCGATTAAGCTCAGATGGAGAAATTGAAGTTTTACTTGGGCGGGCGAACTAATCGTCCAACTTACCACCTAATCCAATATGTTGCTAAAATTTTAAAATGTTTGGTTTGAAAGCTACATTTTCTTTAGCTAAATTTATCTCTTTCGAGTTTGTAGAATTAGATTCACATCACGGTTGTTATTCAAGGAAGCGGATTGAGTAACTATTAACAAATATCGAATACTTGTACGTAAGACAACATTTTTAACCCTTTACACAGTTACCACACCAATCGAATAAAACCTTTCGAAAATGTTTCTTCGCCCTAATATGTATTGTTATTTCTGAATTAGCAGTCGCCAATTATCTTTGGAAGCTCTTTTAGACTTTTCACTGTGATGTCTGGCTTGATGGTTGCGCTGGTTGGTTTAGGAGTGTCTGTCACCGACGTTCTTCGGATGATTAGGATGGCTTTCATTCCAACGTTTTTGGCGCCTTCAATGTCCATGCTTGGTGTGTCACCTACAAAAACAGCCTCATGGGAAGCCACGTTTAGGCTTTTTAGTGTCTTTTGGAATATTTCAGGGCTTGGTTTGCGCTTGTTAACCTCAGCGGAAATAATGATGACGTCGAAGAACTTTTTTAGGTTGTATTTTTCTAGCAGTTTCCAGATGCATTCTGGTATGGCGAAGTTGGAGACTATGCCAAGTTTATATTTGCCGTGAAGCCACTGTAACACATCTACGGCATTCTCATCGAGGCTTACGTATTTCATGAACTCTTGGGCGAAGCATTCAGTAGCCTTTGTAACCACATCGTCGGAAAGTTCATAGTTGTAGCCTAGCCTTTGAAGGGTTTTCCAAACACGGATGTTGAAATGGGGCTCTTCAAGGTTTTTGTCTGCCTCTGCGTAGAGAGCGTCCCTAACCTCAAAATAGACCTTCATAAACTTTTCAAAGGGAGCGTCGACGCCGTTTTCAGTTAAAAACTTGTGAAGTTTTTGAAGGCATGGTGTGTAAAAGGCGTTACCGCCCTCAACTAGGAGTAGCGTGTCAAATAGGTCGAAGAGTACAGCCTTAACCTGCACGGTTTTCCCTATGCAAGGTTGAGGAGCCTACTTCTTTTCCTTCCTCTTAAGCATGTTTTCTAGCACTGGGCGTAGCTTCTCATTTTCCGCTTTTATGCGTTCTCTGCCAAGGGTCCGCATTTGCTCTGTCATTTCTTGTATGACCTCTGCAAACTTTACACCTTCAGCAGCTGAAATGAATTCAACTCGGAACCTTTCAGGGGTTAAGCCCAGCTTGTGCAGCATTGGCGCTAAAGCGTCCATTCTCGCTTTCATCTTCCAGTTTCCGCTTATATAATGGCAGTCGTATGGAAGGTGGCATGCACCCACAAGAACCATGCCCGCCCCAAGCCTAAAGGCCTCCAAAACAAAGTCGCGATCCACTCTTCCGGAACACATAACCCTTATCGGGCGTATTGTCGGCGGATATTCGAAGCGGCTCGTCCCTGCAAGATCTGCGCCAGCATAAGCACACCAGTTACATAAGAAAGCCAAAATCTTGTCTTCTGGATTCTTTTCCAAGGCTGTTCTCAGCTGTGCCAGAATTTGGGCGTCTGTGAAGTGCATCTGTTGTATGGCGTCTGCTGGACACTCGGCAACACATGTTCCACAACCATGACACATAGCAGTTATAACCTGGGCAGGCTTCTTCTCTTCGGCTTTTATTGCACCGTAGGGGCAGCGTTCAGCACATATCCCGCACTTTGTTGTCACATTTCTACATTTGGTTGGGTCCACAATAGCAATTATAGGCTCAATTTTCCAGGTCTTTTTGGACAGAACAGTCGCCGCTCGCGCTGCTGCGCCACACCCCTGGGAAACACTGTATGGTATATCTTTTGGTCCTTGACATGCTCCAGCTAGGAATATGCCGTCTGTAGGTGCGTCTAAGGGCTTAAGCTTCGGGTGGCTCTCCATGAAGAAGCCGTCTGTACCCCTTGTCAAATTGAGGATGCGGGCTATGTCCTCAGTGCCCTTTTTCGGTATGGCTGCTGTTGCCAAAACAACCATTTCCGCTTCAACTTCTATGGGCATGCCCAAGTTCGCATCTTCAGCATGGATAATTAGGTTCTTGGTTTCAGGGTCTTCGAATATGCGGCTCACCCGCCCACGAACAAAGTTCACGCCGAGTTCACGAGCCCTTTGATAAAACTCTTCAAACCCCTTGAAGTTAGTTCGCATATCCATATAGAAGACGTAAACCTCAATATCTTCCTTGTACTTCTCCTTAAGCTGGACAACATGCTTAAGCGTGTACATGCAGCAGAAGTTCGAACAGTATGGGTATTTGTTCGTGTCCCGCGAGCCAACACATTGGATGAAGGCTACACTGTGGGGCTTTTGCCCATCAGAAGCCCGCACCACTTTCCCGCCGGTTGGACCAGCGGCAAGAATAAGCCTTTCAAACTCTAGGGATGTTATCACATTTGTGTATTTGCCATAACCATAAAGCTGATTGTCATAGGGCAAGTAAATATCATAGCCTGTCGCAACAATTATGGCGCCTACTTCAAGCTCAATTTCTTCTGGCTTTTGGTCAAAGTTTATGGCTTGCCTGGCGCCACAAGCATCCACACACTTATAGCATTCAATGCAGTAGTCACGGTTAATTGTATAAACAAGCGGAACAGCTTGGTCGAAAGGCACTGATATAGCTTTCCTAACGCCGAGTCCCATGTCCCACTCATTTGGATACTCTATGGGACAGACGTCCTTGCACTCACCACATCCGGTGCAGTTTTCAGCAATCACGTAGCGTGGATTCTTCCTAATGCGGACTTTAAAGTTGCCTATGAAACCACTAACATTAAGCAAATCAGCATAAGATATTATCTCAATGTTTGGATGTCGTCCAACATCAACCATTTTTGGTCCTTCAATGCAGATCGAACAGTCCAATGTTGGAAAAGTCTTGTCCAGCTGCGCCATGTGTCCGCCTATGCTCTCACCTTTTTCTAGGAGGTAAACCTTAAAGCCCATCTCCGCCAAATCTAGGGCTGCATTCATTCCGGCTATGCCGCCGCCGATAACTAAAGCCTTGTTGGTAACCGGCACCTCTATGGTTTGCAATGGCATTAGAAGCCTAGCCTTTGCCACAGCCATCTTAATTAAGTCTTTAGCCTTTTCAGTAGCCTCTTTTGGAGTGCTCGGGTGACACCAGGATGAGAACTCGCGGATGTTCGCTATCTCAAAAAGGTATGGGTTTAAGCCAGCTTCCGAAACTGTTCGCCTAAATGTGACTTCGTGCATGCGGGGCGAGCAAGCAGCCACCACGACACGGTTAAGCTTATGCTCCTTTATGGCCTTTCTAATCTCCTCTTGTCCCGGGTCTGCACACGTGTAGCGGTTATCCTTCACGTAAACGACGTCTGGGATGGTTTTTGCAAACTCAACAAGCTCCTTTATGTCGATGACTCCAGCAATGTTTAATCCGCAGTGGCATATGAAAACGCCTATGCGAAGCTCTTCAGGCTTGTTTTCAGTTTGCTTTTCCTCCCCCGCCATTTTTATGGAATCCTCCAACCTAACCTCCTCTCAACAGATTCCAAAGCCTTTTGGGAACCTTTAGCCTTCAATTCCTTAGTAATCTCGAGAGGAGACGCCAAACGCTCCAAGGCTTTGTTCCAAGCCCCGGAGCGGACAGGAGTATGCATTATCTTGGTTCTCTTAAGCTCCAAGGCTTCTGCTATTGGGCAAACAACTTTGCAGGCTCCGCAATAAACGCAGAAGGCCTCATTCACGTAAACCTTCTTATTCACTTCGGAGATGTACAACGCTCCAGTTACTGGGCAAACATCGAGACAGTCTTTACAACCCTCTGGACACTTCTCTTGGTTTATGTGTATCTTTCCATAGAAACTTTTGCGAACGTGAAGTGCACCTTCTGGACATTTGAACTCGCAGATTCTGCAGCACGGACAAAACTCCTTCTTAACCTCAACATTAACCTTTAAGCCCTTCCGCTCTTTCTTAGTTAAAGAGCCTAAATCTTTAACAACCTTCCCATCTGGGGTAAGCCAAGTAACCTTGATTAGGTTTAAGGGACAAGCCTTCTCGCATTCAACACAGTCCACTGGACATTTGCTTGTGTCGATTTGTATGTCACGGACGAGCTGCGGGAAACTTTCCTTTTCGACAACGTTCAAAACATGCTCTCCATTAACCGTTACCTCAATGGCTCCATAGGGGCATAAGATGTCGCATATCCCACAGAAGTTGCATTTCTCGAGGGCTATGTCAACACGTGCACGTTGTGCTCTTCCATCAGGTGTTTTTGGCTGCTTCTCAAGTTTTATGGCTTCCTTCGGGCATGCCAAGGTGCAAATTTCACATCCAACACATAGCTTACGGTTAAGGGCTAGCCTATAATTTTTCGCATGTAAAATCCATTCAAGGGTTAAAGCTTCCGCAGTTTCTCTTTTCAGGGTTTTAAGGGGCATGCGCTAACCACCAAGTCGCCCAAATTTTCCATGGTAAGCCATGTAAGAGTATAGTTCTAACCCTCCACTTTCATATATAGTTTAGGTTACACGCTATCACAAAATTTAATGGTGACTAGGTTTTTTGCAAATAGCCACATAACACTTTAGGCTTTCACTGCTGTTTGAAATTTCAATTATATTTAAACCAAGCTTACGCAATAAACCCTCAAAAACCTCCGAAGAAAACTTCTTCTTCAACCCCGTAACAATTATGTAGGAGTCTTTCTCTGCTACTCTGCAAATTTCTGTCAAAGTTCTCTCAGGATTCGGCATGTTCTGAAGCAGAGTCACAGCGAAAACATGGCTGAAAACATGATCCCTAAAAGGTGGATAATCAGCATCAGCCAAAACCAAACATACATTGCCAAAGGCTTTAGCCCGTCTTTTAGCCTCCGCCAAAATTTTCCTCGAAATATCCAATCCAACCACCATGGCGGCTTTTTCAGCAACATATTCAAAAAGCAAGCCTGTCCCGCAACCGCAATCCAAAATCAGGCAACTTCCGCTGATTTTTACGCTTTTTAAGGCAGTTTCGATTTTCGCCCTCTGTTCCTCGGCATACTGCTCATCGTAGCTTTTCGCCGTCAAATCATAATGTTGTATGTTACCGCGTTTAAGCTCCCACTCGCTCATGAAGGATCTTCAGAAGTTTTATCTAGTATAGGGAGTTCTAAAACTATTTGGCTGAAAACTTGTCCGCCTCAAGTCACCTAACCGTTCTTGTAAATCCAAACACTGTTGAGGCTGGAGAAATAGTTAGGGAGGCTTTATCCCAAAGGAAAACCCTCCTTTTAATTGGCAATTGCTGGGTTCATTACCTCGGCAGAGCCAGATCAGAACTTGAGCCAGGCGAACGCATACTAATCATAAAGGAGGATGGTTCATTGCTTGTGCACCGCTCAGTGGGATATGAACCAGTAAACTGGCAACCACCAGGCTGCATATTTAACACGCAAGTTAAAGAGGGAATATTAGAGATTCATGCCGTAAGGCGAAAACCACCAGAGTCCGTGAGGGTTTTCTTTGATAAAATCCATTTGGCTTCGGCTCTGACTCTCGCGGATTCTGGGGAATTATCACTTTACGCCAGCGAGGAGGATATGCACAAAGCCATACTTTTAGAGCCTTCCCTTTTAGAAGAGGGCTTCAAACCCATAAGCTACGAAAAGCGGGTGGAGCCCGGATTCATGGATGTTTACGGCGTTGACAAGAATGGACGTTTCGTTGTAGTTGAGATTAAACGCAAAACAGCCGGGAAAGAGGCTGTTCTCCAACTAGCCAGATACATAGAGGCTGTTAAAAATAGAACAAACCGCGAGGTGCGCGGAATCCTTGTAGCACCGAACATAGCCAGGAACGTGCAGAGGCTTCTAGAAACCCTTGGATTAGAGTTTAAGGCTTTAAACCCTAAAAAGTGCGCGGAGATTCTAAAAAAGGCTGAAACAAAAAGGCTTGAAGCCTTCTTTAAGGAGGCGCGAACCGCATGATTAGGCAAATAGTGCCCTTAGCCTTTGATAGTTTTGGGGTACGCTCCATGGCTACCTTTGTGGAAACTGACAACTTGAAAGTCTTAATAGACCCCGGCGTTTCTTTGGCTCCCTTACGCTATGGTTTAGAACCTCACCCGTTGGAGTGGCGGAGGCTAGACGAGACATGGAACGTCATAAAGCGGTATGCAGAGGAATCCGAAGTGCTTGTTGTAACACATTATCATTATGACCATCACGATCCAGACTATCCGGAGCTTTACAGTGGAAAGGCGGTTTTCATAAAACATCCGACGGAAAACATAAACAGAAGCCAAAGGGATAGGGCTGCCTACTTCCTTGCAGCCATCAAAAACTTGCCGAAAAAGCTGGAGGTTGCAGATGGCAAAAGCTTCCAGTTCGGCGAAACCACCATAAACTTTTCGAAGGCTGTTTGTCACGGAACAAATCCGCGGCTGGGCTATGTGACGGAAACATGCATAATATGCGGCGGTGAGAGGTTTCTCCACACATCAGACGTGGAGGGGCCATCGCTTGAAGACCAAGCATCCTTTATTTTAAATGGAAAGCCTGACATCTTATTCGTTGATGGTCCAATGACGTATATGCTTGGTTACCGCTACTCTTTCAAAAGCCTTGAAATATCCAACAGCAACCTAGTTAAAATCATAAGGGAAACCGATGTCCACACGATTATTTTAGACCATCATTTCCTACGCGACCTAAACTATAAAACGAGAATAAAGCCTGTCTATGATGAAGCCCAAAAACGCGGCGTTAAGGTTGCCACAGCCGCAGAATTTTCTGGAAGAAAGATAGAGATGCTTGAAGCCTTGAGGAAAGAGCTTTACGCAAAATATGGCGTGGAAGATTTTAAGGTTAAGAAAAAACCGCTTAGGGAGGAGTGACAAAAGCCTAAATAGTTGGCTGAAGAGTCTGTTTTTGGCGTTGGCTATGAATCTTTGGCGAGACATTCCATGTGGAGATAAACCCCCAGAAATCTTAAACATGATTATTGAGGTTATAAGCGGCTCAAGGGACAAGTACGAATACGACATTAAGTGGGAGATCTTTGTTCTAGACCGCATAATACCATCATCGGTGGTTTTCCCAGTTGAGTATGGCTTCGTGCCACAAACATGGTTTGACGATGAAGACCCATTAGACATAATGGCGCTAAGCTATGAGCCCCTTGAAGTGGGATGCCTAGTCAAGGTTAGAGTTATAGGCGCATTGATCATAGAGGACGAGAAAGGCGAAGACCCAAAAATCTTGTCAGTTCTTGTTGACGACGCTAGATTCGACGGGTACAAGGATATAAGCGACATTCACCCCCAAAAGCTTAGGGAAATTCAAGAGTTTTTTGAAACTTACAAACGTCTTGAGCCCCACAAGTGGGTTAGGTTCAAGAGGTGGGAGAACGCAGAAAAAGCTATGAAAATCGTCGAATACGCCATCCAAAAGTTCAAAGAGTTAAAAAGTTAAAAATAGCATTTAAAACGCTGTCAACCTTTGGCTGAAAACTTCAAACTCCTTTTCTGAAAGCCACCCCTCTTCCTTCAGCTTCTTCAAACCTTCCTCCAATGTTTTTAGTTTGGAGCTTTTACCCAGCATGTTGCTTTTTTCTCCAAGCTCGTGGATTTCCCTGGCAAAGGCTACGTCCTTCTCTATTAAGGCTGGAAGCCTTTCAAGAAGCGATGTTACCGCCTTAAACCTTGGAGTTAAGAGTTGTTTAATTCTGGCTCTTCCAAGGGCGCCCTTAAGCTTCGCAGCGAACCCTATACTGTTAGCTGTGGATGGTGGAAAAACAAAATAACGCTTCTTCATTTCAGCCTCATAACAAACCATGTAAAAAGGGATGTAGACGAGGCTTAGACTCTTTTGTCTTTGCTGAATCCCCAACTTCATGATGTTGGTTAAGTCTGCCTCCCTCAACTTTATGATACCGCTTATTTGCTGGATTATGTTAGTCGTTAAACCTTCCAACTTATCTATTTCCTGCATGTGGATCTGAATTTTTGCTTCTCTGGAAGACTCAAGTTCAAGAAGGCGTTGTCTAGCCTCCTTAATCTTTTCCTCCCACTCTGACCTAAGCCTGAAAGTTTCAGCTGACTCCTTTTCCTCAATTTCCTTAACCTTTTCCTCTATCTCTTCGAGCCTTCTTTCAATTTCAGAAAGCTTCTTTCTGGTTTCGCTGGTTTTCTCCTTCCACTTTTTTTCTCCCACATTGTCCTTTTTAACTGCGCATGTCTTCGCTTCTATGTTGTACTGTTCGATTTTTCTAAGCGTCTGCTCCTTTGTTTTTTCAAGTTTAACCTTTTCCTTTTGTAGAGGCAGAAGCTGTTTCTTAAAATCTTTTATTAGTTTGGCTCTTTGCTTGTCATATTCCTCATTTATCCGGCTGATTTTTTGAGCTGCAATCTCCTCTTCATTTCTAATAACTTCTTCAAACTCTGCTTTTACAGCTCTAATTTTTCCACGTATCTCTTTTGTGAAGCCTCTTGTGGTCTTGTTAAGAAGCTTTATACTCTCGTTAAGTGTGGCAACTTCTGCTTCGAAGTCCTTCCTTAACCTTTCTAACTCTTCAATTGCCGTCGAAACTAATGACTCGTCAACTAGTGGGTTTAGCGGAACGGCTTCGGAGAACGCTGGCTCCATTTGTTTTGCTCTTGAAAGGTATTCGCTGAACTCGCCGAGAAACGTGGTTTCGCTGATCAGCCCCTCTATTGAAACTTTTCTCTCACCACTTGGCACTTGAAAATAGTTTAAATTGTCGGACAGAAAAGCCGTGTAGGTTTCAAAGGATTTTGCGCTTATATGGGCTTTTTCAAGGAACGCTCTGGCGTCCGGTAGCGCCTTATATGTTGCTATATAAGCTGACTGTTTTAGTCCATCAAAGATTAGGCTTAACATATTCCAAGGTGCAAGCCAGAAGGGATAACAGAACTTCGTTAGGAAAACAGTTTTCTCTTCCTTTTTCCTTAATATTAGGCCTCCGCCTTTTTCCCTTTCTGCTTCTGCAAAACAGTAGATGGCAGCCTTTTCCATATCTAATGTGAAGGGTTCTTTACGGTTTTCAGCTAAAACCGAAAAAGGAAGCATCAACTTGGCAATTCTCTGTGACAATTCTTCACCGCTATTGAGGGTATTACGTGAATCAACTTAAATGTCTTGCCACTATCCTTTCTTGGCTCTCCTTCTTAATATCGGAATGCCTACCGTAGCGATTACCGCCGTCACAAGAATCACCAAAACCACTATGTTAATGTAAATTTTATATAGCTCTAAATTATACGTCGGAGAAAATTCTTTGAATACGGGGTTCGTTTCAGAGTACTGTAAAGGCAAGGTTGCCAACACGGCGGCTGCTAAACCCCTTGTCAGAATTACGCTCATTATTGGGCGTTCTTCAACGAGTTCGCTGCAGCGGGCTGTTGCTATTCGCACCGCTCCAAATCTAGCCAGTAACAGTATGATGGAAAGAATTATTCCGAGGAAAGCTATTCTTATGTCGACTATCGTTGATATCAAGCCTATGTAGACGAAGAAGAAGGTTCTCAGCAGAAAAGCCACCTCAGACTCAAACCTTTTTAACCCAGCATCAATAACTGTTTCAGCAGGTCTCTCCATTCGAAGCATTCTATGAATCTCTCTTTCATTTCCCAACACTATGCCGAAAAGAAGACAGCATAGTGCTCCGCTGCCGCCCAGGGTTTCTGAAATAGCATAGGCTAGTAGCACAACGGCTAGTGTGAGAATGTAAGCGTATGGTGCCTTTGCAATCCTTTTTAGCATGCTTAGCCATAAAAGTCCCAAAATTATCCCAAGCACAATCCCTATTGAGAACTTACTTGCAATCGCTTGTCCAATTGACAATGGCTCAACAGCGCCACCAAGTATTGTTTCTATTATTGTCAAGGAAAAAACTATGCATAAGATGTCTGTTAGCGCTGATTCAAGGCTTAATATTGTTGAGCATTTTTCGCTTACTCCTATCCTTGAAGCTAGTGAGATTACAATTATGCTGCTACTTCCCCCTAAAATTGTTCCTAACAACATGGAGTATGTTATTGGTTTGTCCGGCATAATCAGTAGAGCTGTTAATAATGTTGTAGCCGCAACGCTTAAACCGAAACCTACAATGGCTAAAACTGTGGCCCTTGGGCTCTCGGTGAAAACACGATAAATATTCATGGCCATTCCCCCGTCAAATAATATGAAAACTAGGGCTAGGGCAGCAAAGTATGGAGCTAGAGGCATTATGAATTCTGTATCCACCAGTTTGGCTACCGGCCCCACCAACATGCCTAAAATTATAAGGAAAATCATGTCTGGAAAGCCTGTTCGCTCAAAGAAATAGTTGCCCAAAAAACCAATCACAATTATTGAACCAGCCAACGCCAGCGCAAGTACAACTGGATCCATTTTGTGAAACCTTTCACTTAGTTTAGTATTTTGCCTTAAAACCTTTGCTCCATGGTATGCCTGCTCATTTTAGCTTACAACACTTAGAAAATTGCTTGAAACACTATATAGACTGTTATGAGGATTATTCCGCCAAACTGTGTAACCCCTCCTTTTGTCAGATATCTCCATAAAATGATGTTCATTATGAGCACAAATATGAGAATTTCAGTGAACATCATCTGCTCGATTGCAGACGGGGCGAAAAGCAGCACCAAACCCAAGACTAGGGTTATGGTTGTGAGGTTTGCGCCAACGGCGTCGCCCAAAGCAAGATGCACTCTCCCCCTTTTGAGAGCTACCAATCCAAAAGCAAATTCAGGAAGAGATGTACCCACTGCAAATATCTTAGCTCCAATTTCAGACTGGGAAATGCCCACCAACTTAATAATCTCGGTAGCTGATAAAATGGCAGTTCTAGCGGACAACACGACAAAAACAACTGCAACAAGGATTGTAGCGAGAATTATAATCGGTTTCTTCCTTTCAACATGTCCCTCTTTAATATAGTCGAAAGTGGGAGGGTGCCGCTTTTTACTCATTCTATAAAAACTTAAAGCGAAAACTGTTATTAATAGGATGCCAACAATCGGGCTAGCCGCCTTAAACGCAACGAGAAGCAAAGGTATAATGGAAGCGAGAAAAAGTAAATCAGTAAGCTCTACCAGCGCCTCTGTTCCGCATTTTCTTAAAGAACCGAATGCAGCTAGCAACCCTACCACTATACCAATGTTAAAGAGATGTGAGCCCAAAACAGTGCCTATGCTGATTCCTGCCGTGCCGTGTTGCACTGAGAAAACCGCTACGGTTATTTCAGGCATACAAGTCATAATTGCAAGAATCACAAATCCGGTGGCAACCTCGCTTAGACGAGTGATCTCCATGAAATCTTCAATGTATTTTATGGCGAAAAAGCTGGCCGTCGCTAAGACAGCCAAAGAAGCAAACAGCATCAAAGCTTGAATGATTATTTCTATCATCAAATGCACCAAATGTGAAATCTCTGAAACTGAAACAAACTACGTCAGCATCTATAAATTATTTTCTCCATGGAAGCTGCTGCTGTCTCATGCCTCACCAGACTTTATCCACTTTTAAATGTGTCAAGTATCCAGCTAAGCCATAAAACGGAAAAACAAGAACCTCAATGAGGTTTCCGATTTGTATGGGAAATCTCACGAAGGCGAAAAAGCCGACAATAAAAAGGAAAAAGCAGTAAATTGTTAAAGATTTGAAGTTGTGGTAGGTTTCTGTGGTTCTCCAGTTTAAGTGTATATCTGAAAACAAAATCCAAACCAGCAGTGGCGCAAACAATAGTATGGCGTAGCGCTTATACCATGGAAGGTCTTTCCGATAATTCTTTTTCGTTTTTCTTCTGTAAATGGATGGCAAGTCTGGTAGGAAATTACTGTAAAAGAAAACCGCCAAGCCCCAAAGCATTGTGTCCAAGGCATTCTCGCTGAAAAAGTAGAACTCCAAGAAAAAATAGAGGAGGCTTGCCGGCAAAATTATCCACTTAAAAATTTTTATGGATGATTGGACATGCTCCTTCGTTTCCTCTCTCATGCGCCATGCTGGAAGCTTCGACCTAATTTTCCGATTTATGCTCTTAAACGAGTTAAGTACAAAGTTGAAAAAGGCATGATGAAGTGTTGCTAAAAACCTCTTTATCCTAAACAAGGCTTTGTAGCTCACCCTTTAATTTTTTCCAAGAAATCCGTTATCCGCTTCTGGAAAAGGGCATCCTTCAAAAGTTCGCTTCGCATTATCCACTGGCGAATTGGAATTTTAAAGCGGCTTGCAATAAAATTTAGTGCTTCGCTCAAAGTTTTGAAAGTGTATGGTTTATGGCGCATAGCATTTCTGACATTTTCACGAACTTGCCATACACCCACTGGCATTATATAGCCTGGATGAGCCTCCCGAAGCACTATAACCCTTGCTTGCCGCTGTTCCCTAACCAGTTGTTCACAGACAGCCAAGCGCGCCGCATAATAGCATCCGCCAATTTCAGCATATGTTGTTCTACCCTCATAGCCCTCCCGGTCAGAAAACATCACGACGCTTCTTCCATGCGGGTTCCAGACAGTGCCAGGGTACCAAGCCTCTATAGCTTCATAGCTCCACTTGCCGGGAATCATCAAGACTTCAAAAATGTTGTCTAGGTAACGGGACTCATAGACACGGTACTCGCTTATCTCAGGAAAAGTCTTCACCTTTTCCATAAGCTCCTTTGAGATTATGCTGTCAACGGCTGTTATACTCCAGCGGGTTGGCACAAAACGTCTATTTTTTTCCAAGCCGAAGGCGCCGACGCTGAAAGCCCTTTGGATTTTAGTAACTAATACGCCTTTACTGTAAAGCTCCAAGACAGCTTCAGCAGCCTTCAAATCAGTATCATTGTAGGCTTTCTCTATTTGATGGTCCCAACGGGCATTGCCAACAATCAAGTCTCGGATGGGGGCTGAAGGACCAAAGGGTTGAACCTCATCGTCTAAGAGTATGAAGCCTCTGGGCTTTTTCTTTAGGATAAGCTCAACATCTACGGGTTTTACTGCCAAAGCCAATTCGCGGGTTTTTTCAATTATTTTCCCAGCATTTTCAAACTTCTGCACATGAACCCTATATTTTCCGCGGATAAGCATGGAACGAAAACCAACAATCTCATCTATGGATTTTCCAAACCAGTATTCTGGCAAGTCATAAAGGCTTGTGTCTTCCTGAACTGGCGGAACGAGGGGACCAGCATAAACGTAGGGATACCCTATTCTTCCAACAAAAACGCTTGGAGGTGATGCACCGGCAATGTCTTCGCTCTGCATTAAGGGTACACTTTTCAGAAAGTAGTTAGCCTTGACAATTATTGGGCAGCGGGTTTTGCCGCACAAAAAACGTGAACCCTTGCATGCAACACACAAACCGCTCGAAGAAGACCTCGCAACTAAAAGATTCTCTTCAAATTTCACTTCTGCCCCAACATTTGAGTCTTTTAAAATGTCAAGTAACCAAACATTCGGCGAACACTTATCCACACGCCTCTGAGAAGACCACAACTTTACTCATCGAAATCTGATTAAAACACGCTCATATGCTTTCTGTCATTCACCTATCCAAAGAAAAATTTAAGTGTTTACACATCAAAATCTAAGCCTCCAAAAAGGAGTCAACCCCTTGTGAAAGTGGATAAATTTCTGGTTGAAAGGTTCATAGGCGCTTATGAACATGAAGTGGAACTTAACCTTGCAGAAACATGCGTTAATCCATTCACCTTGGGCGAATTTCTAACCCTTATGGGGAGAGAGAAATTTTTTGAAGAGCTTAAAGAAACACAACTCACATACGGTTTCGTTGACGGTTCTCCTGAACTCAGAGAAGGCATTGCAAAATTATACGCGCACATGAAACCAGAGAACATTCTCATTTCCGGCGGAGCCATAGGTGCCAACTTCCTTGTCTTCTACACCCTTGTTGAACCCGGAGACACTGTTATTTCCATTTTTCCAGCATATCAACAGCTTTATAGCGTGGCCAAATCCTTCGGCGCAAAAATTAAACTGTTGAAATTACGCGAGGAAAATCATTGGCTTCCAGACGTTAACGAATTATCCGAACTTGTTGACAATGAAACCAGACTAATCGTGCTCATAAACCCCCATAACCCCACAGGAAGCCTCATTAACGATAAACTTTTGAAAGAGATTTGCGCTGTTGCAGAGGATGCAAATGCATATTTACTCTGCGACGAGGCCTATAGAGGCCTTTATATAAACCCCAACGATTATGTTTCCTCTGCTGTTGATTTAAGCGATAGAGCCATTGCAACCGGGTCTTTTTCTAAGGCTTTTTCGCTTACAGGTTTAAGGTTAGGATGGATAGCTGCCAGCGAAGAGATTATTGAAGAATGCAAGCTTCACAGAGATTATACAACAATAAGCAATGGTTTAATAGACGACGCTCTTGCAACACTCGCCGTTAAAAACGTGGACAAAATCTTTAAACGCAACCTAGAAATTATCCGCACAAACCATCAAATTCTCTCCAAATGGATTGAGGATGAACCGTTAATTCATTGGGTTCCTCCAAGGGCGGGAAGCATCGCCTTCCTTCGCTATAACTTAAAAATACCATCAGAAACCCTCTGCCTAAGCCTCATCAAAGAAAAGCGAACACTAATTGTTCCAGGATCATGCTTTGGAATGGAAGGATATTTACGCATTGGTTATGGATGCAAAACTGAAACCTTAAAGGAAGGACTATCACGATTCAAAGATTTCCTAAACTCTCACCGTTAAAGCCGCAACCCATGTTAATTTTGGCGCCCTGGCCGGGATTTGAACCCGGGTCGGGCGGGCGACAGCCGCCTATACTAGACCGGACTATACTACCAGGGCTTCCTAGCGTATATTACAAGATGAATAGAAGGAAAATGTTGATTTATTAAGTTTTCTTGGCTTTTATAGCATTTTTGAGAGGTTATCCAATATAGCAACGTAAGATTTCTCCAGAGTTATTAGGCCGCCTGTTGGTCCCCCTTCCTCAACAACTATATATTCATTTGGCGCGTGAGCTCTTCCGCCGTGGCCTATCCCGCCCTCAACAAATGGAAGATTTAATGGTTCTCTATTAAACATGCAGAAGGGTGCACTGCCGGCCATGTGGGGCCATATTTCTGGCTCGTAGCCAAACTCGCGGTAGGTCTTTATAACGGCTTGGACAGCTGGTTCACGCACACTAGTTTTCGCCCACTCGTACCCTTCTTCAAGTCGGGTTATTTTTATTTCCTTGAAACCATTCTTGTCTAGGTGCCTCCTTATCTTTGGTATAACCTCTTCAACAGTCATATTGGGCACTAGGCGAACGTCCATTTTCACCGTTATTTTATGGGGTAAAACTGTTTTAGTGCCCGGACCGATGTAGCCGCTCCATATACCATCAATGTTTAGAGTTGGTGAATAAAGATACTTTAGCAGCGCCTCCTTCCCGTGGACGTCATCAATGAAACGTTTAACTTTCATCTCCTTCTTGACGGTTTCTTCGTCGAAAGTCTTTTCCAGCTTCTCTATCAATTCCATATCTTCAGGGCTTGGAGGAGCAACATTGTCGTAAAAACCATCAACCAAGACCTCGTTTCCATCCTTCGATGTAAGAGTGCTTAAGGCTTGTATCATACGTAATGTTGGGCTGTCAACCCAAGCTTTATTGCTACCGTGAATGTCAAACTCTGTCGGCCCGTAACCCCAACTTTCCCCGTCAAGTTCAAGTTCAAAATAGACTATTCCCTTAACGCCTAAAGACATTTGAACTTTACCCTTTTCGTCCTGGTCAGCCGTTGGGAAAAACACCGCATCCGCTTTTTTCAAAACACTCACGTATTCATTAATAAATTCTGGAAGATGGCGGCTTCCAAGCTCTTCTTCCCCTTCAGCCACAAAAATAAGGTTAAGAGGAATTTCCTCGCCAACAGCCGTTATAGATTCACAAGCATTTAGGAAAGCGCCGAGCTCCCCCTTTGTGTTTATGGCTCCTCTGGCAACAAGGCATTTCCCGAAAGGCGGCATATCTATAACATGACCTCCCAGTGGTGGAACAATCCATCCAGGTTCATCCGCTGGTTGTGTGTCATACATCATGTAAATTATGACCGTCTTGTCCGCTCCAGCATCGTAATACCCATAAACCACTGGATTGCCAGAAGATTCTACTAGACGTGCATCTTTACAGCCTAAACGTCTTAAATAATCTCTGATGAGGTTTGCGCATTCACGTATCCCGTAGTTTTCAGCTGATATTGAAGGTTGCCTAACAAGTTCCCGTAATCGTTCAACATGTTCCTCAAAATGATCTTTAATATTTTTAAAAACCTTCTCTCTATCCATCGCCATCACGCTCTAACTTTCAGTTTAAAAATATAAAGCTTCATCAATCGCGCCCTCTGGATAATTTATATATCCAAAAACTGGGTTTAAATGAAAGTAAGAGGAGAAGCCTTTGCCCCTTAATGAGCCCCAAACTTATGCGCTTATAATAGCAATTGTAGGAGTGATCGCTGCGCTCTTAATAGTTTTTTATGCCATGGGGCGAACGGGGAGAAGAAAGGAGAAATCTTCGGAAAAAGTGGAAGAGAAGTTCAGGGAGTTTTCACCGTTCAAAATTGTCAAGACCGTTTCTCCGGAAGATGCTGCCCGAGCCAGAGAAGAGCTTAGGATATTGGACTTGGAGAGGGAGATTTTAAGCGACGCCATAAGGAAGCTTTACGAGGCTCACGCTGAGGGTAAAATAACCGAGGAGGAACGGGACCGGCTTGCCCAAACATATAAGGAACGAATGATGATTGTGAAGGAGGCTATTGCAAAAGACGAGTCTTTGGTGGCTTTACACGAACTTGAAGCCATGCAAGAAGACCTAATAAAGCTCTTCAGCGAACGCTTTGACGAAATAAACGCAAAAATCGAAGAGCTCCGCTCAAAGGTTGAAGCCAAACCATTAAAAGAAATAACGATACTGACACCCAAACCGTCAAAACCAGCTGAAATTGAAGAAAAACCAGAGGAAGAAGCTGGCGAAAAGGCGAAAAAGAGGAGGAAGCCACCTGCCAAACCTTCTCCAAGAACAGAGGCTGAAAAACGCATAGAAGAAATTAGAGCCGAAGTGGAAAAGGTTCTGGAAAGACTGGGGCAGATGGAAATTGAAACCTAGAAAAGATGAGGTGCTAGAAAAGGCGAAGAAAAACGCTGCATTAGAGGCAGTTAAACACGTCAAAGACGGCTATGTCGTGGGTTTGGGAAGCGGAAGCACAGCCGCCTACGCAATCATGGAAATAGGAAAAAGGATTAAGCATGAAGGTCTACGGGTGTTGGGGGTTCCCACGTCACATCAAGCATTTCTTTTAGCCGTGAAAAATGGAATTCCGGTAACAACCTTGGAGGAGCATCCAGCCCTAGACTTGACAATTGATGGTGCTGACCAAGTGGATGAAAAACTAAACTTGATAAAAGGCATGGGTGGTGCATTGACTCGCGAAAAAATAGTTGCCCACTCATCCAAGAAGCTCGTAATAGTTATAGATGAAAGTAAAAGGGTGAAAACTTTAGGTGAAAACAATCATCCAGTGCCTCTTGAGGTTTTGCCCTTCGCCGTCCCACTTGTTATGCGCAAAATAAAGAAGATGGGCGGGAAATCTGTGTTTAGGGAAAGTGCCGGAAAAGTCGGTCCAGTTGTAACCGATAATGGAAATTTTGTGTTGGATGCGTATTTTGGACTTATACAAAACCCGGAAAAGCTTGAATGTGAGTTGAAGGTTATCCCCGGAGTTGTTGAAAACGGACTTTTCGTTGGAATGGCAAACATTGTTTATGTTGGAAAATCAACCGGTGTGGAAACGCTTAAGAATAAAAGAAGCCGTCAAACTTGTTGAATCAAGCTTCTAATACGTGTGCATAGCCTCGGATGGCGTTATGCTATCTAGAAAACGAGAGTGATTTGACAGAGGTGTTTGGAAACATTTCAAGGCATACAGGGAATTCGTGTATAGTGCAGGAGTGGGATTTGAACCCACGAACCCCTTTAAATTTTGGTTTTCAGACAATTTTTACCCCCAATTTAGAAGGCTGAAAAGCTTTTAAATTGACTACCCCCTCCCCCTCTAGGTTTTTTGTTTTACTCCGCTTGGTTTTTTCCTTTCTGCTTTAAATGATTCCATAGCCTTCAAAAGTTTAGAAAACAAAGAGCCCTTCAGAAAATTAGCTGAAGACTATGGAATAAGCCATGTAACCTTGTTCAAATGCACATACCTTAAAGTGTTCTGGATGTTACAGTGTCCAGCAAACCTCTGAGCTTCCACAACGTCCTTGGTTTTAAAATATTTCCATAAAATGACAAAATGCCCAAAAGTTGAAAGTGAATCTTCAGAAAATCAGTGTTCCCAGTTTCTTTGGCTAGAATTGTCCAATACTTCCATAAGGCATCGTTTAAGCATCTGGCTTGTTTAAAACTGAAGGCTCTTTCAACTTTTTTTGGGGAATCTGCATAAGCAAATTATAAAGCTCATCACTAATCCGATATTGCCATGTTCTGTGTCCCTAACCCCAGTTATTGTCACCGTCTTGTTTTGAAAGTTCACATATTCCATTTTAAATTCCAAACTTCTAAAGCTGAAGCCCCAGTTTCTATAGCAAGATAACACAAGCCCTAAGCTGGAGGCTTCTGATTCTATAAACAAGCTGTTTAACCATTGAAGGGCTTGGAACATAAAGCTCCTTATTGTCGTAGGCTTTAAACCTTGGCTTTTGAACTTTCAACCCTAAAAATTCTGCATATTGCCTAACAGTTTCCAAAGCACATTCCTTGCTTTTATCACTCCAATTTTTAGCTAACACTTGGCTAAACATATCTTCAACTGAACCCTTCAATCCTTTAAGATACTTCAGTTTCCTCTTAACCGTGGAATCTCTATTGCCTTTCCTCACTAACCACAAAGCAAAATTGACAAGGTTTTCAACCGTGGGTTCGTGTATGGTGCAGGGGGTGGGATTTGAACCCACGAACCCCTACGGGACAGGCTCCTGAAGCCTGCGCCTTTGACCAGGCTCGGCAACCCCTGCCCTTTTCTCGCTATTAAAGGCTTTTCATGAAAAGGTTTAAGAGTTGCGTTTTAAATTAATGGTTTTGGAGGTTTATTGAAATGCCAACGCATGGTTCGCTTTCGAAGGCTGGTAAGGTGCGTTCTCAGACGCCTAAGGTTCAGCCTATGGATAAGAAGAGGGCTGCGCCTAGGTTTAGGAATAGGCGGAACTATGAGAAGCGGGTTATGCTTCAGCGGAAGCCTGGGCAGAACTGGGTTTAATGATTTAAAACCTTTTATTTGCTTTAGGCTTTAGTTTTTAGGCTATGTTGAGCGTGGATATTGCAATTTTGAATGCTAATGTTGTTACGCTGGATGCTGGTAAGCCTAAAGCTGAGGCCTTCGCCGTTCGGGATGGCAGGATTGTGGCTGTTGGCTCTGGTGAGGAAATTCGAAAATATATTGGCAGTGGAACAAAGGTTTTAGATTTGGAGGGTAAGACGGTTGTTCCTGGTTTTGTTGACTGTCACGTGCATATGACGGGTTTTGGGCAGCACATGCAGACGTTGGACTTGCGGGATGTTGACTCCATAGGGGAGATGAAGTGGAAAATCCGCGAGTATGCAGGGAAGCACCCGGAAAAAGGCTGGATTCTCGGTGGAAGATGGGATCATGAGCGTTTCAGCGAGAGACGTCTTCCCACGCGTTGGGATTTGGATGAGGCTGTTGGGGACAAGCCCGTTTTCCTCATCAGGGTTTGTGGGCATGTTGGTGTTGCAAACTCGAGGGCTTTGGAGTTGGCTGGTATAGGAAAGGAAACGGTTGTTGATGGCGGTGCAGTGGACATGGATACGGCTAGTGGTGAGCCAAATGGGATTTTGAGGGAGAACGCCCTAAACCTTGTTTGGAGGGTTGTGCCAAAGCCGAGCATGGCAGAGCTGGAAGAAGCGTGTATTCAAGCGTGTAGAAAGGCTGTTGAAAATGGCTTGACGGGGGTTCACTGGATTGTTGATTCAGCCGATGAGATACGTATTATTCAGAAACTTTACAATGAAGGGAAACTGCCGCTACGGGTTTATTTGGGGATTCCAGCGAAGCTTCTAGACGAAGTTTTGAGGTTTGGTTTGGTATCTGGTTTCGGGAATGAAATGGTTCGCCTCGGCTTTGTGAAGATACTGGCTGACGGTTCTCTTGGGGCGAGGACAGCAGCCCTAAAACAGCCTTACACTGACAAGCCTGAAACCAGCGGCATGCTGATTTATTCGCAGCGTAGGCTTAACTGGCTTGTTTTGAAGGCGCATAGGGCTGGTTGGCAGTTGGCTGTCCACGCCATAGGCGACAGAGCCATAGAATCCGTTTTAGAGGCGTTTTCTAAAGCTTTGAAAAGGTTTCCGCGGAAGGATCATAGGCATAGAATTGAGCACTGTTCGGTGCTTAGTCCAAGGCTTATTAGGCGGATGAAAAGGCTTGGCTTAATCGCCTCTGTTCAGCCTCATTTTATTGTTTCTGATTTTTGGGTTGTGGACCGTGTTGGTGTTGAAAGGGCTCGCTGGGTTTACCCGTTTAAAACGTTGTTGAGGACCGGCGTAGTAGTGGCTTCTGGTTCTGACTGTCCAGTTGAGCCTATAAATCCGCTTCTTGGGGTTTGGGCTGCAGTTGCCAGAAAAAGCTTCAGCGAAGAGAGCTTAACTGTGGAGGAAGCCCTTAAAACCTATACTGTGAATGCTGCTTATGCCTCTTTTGACGAGGCGAGAATGGGAACAATTAGTGTTGGGAAGTTTGCGGATTTAACTGTGCTTTCAGAAGATCCATTTACAGTGGCGACCGAAGAAATTAGAAACATCCGAGTTGAAATGACCATTGTTGGCGGCAAAATTGTCTACTCTCGTTGCTAGTTGCTTGCGGGTTTAGTTTGGTTTATTTGCTTCTATCCACACATTTTTTTAATGGTTGTTGAGGTGGGCTGTGAAAGCGAAAGCGGTGCTTTGCGGGAAATAGTTGAAAGCCTAATGCGGATTCCATCGCCTAATCCAAATGATGTTAACCGTGTTAAGGTTAGGGTTGCAGCCAAGCACCGTCTTGCCAAGATCCCATCAAACCCAGAGATAATTGCTTTTCTACGGGGGGATGAGGAGAGGCGTAAACTTCTGCCCGTTTTGAGGCGTAAGGCAACGCGGACTGTTTCTGGCGTTACTGTTGTGGCTGTTATGACCCAGCCTTATCCTTGTCCCCAGCCAGAACCTTGCGCTTACTGTCCTGGCGGTCCGCCTTTTGGTGTTCCTCAGAGCTATACTGGTTTTGAGCCCGCTGCCATGAGGGGTTTGCAGAACGCATTTGACCCTTATTTGCAGGTTAGGAGCCGCCTTGAACAGTTGAAAGCGATTGGGCACGTTGTTGATAAGGTTGAGCTTATAATTATGGGCGGGACTTTTCCAGCCACACCGCCTGATTATCAAACATGGTTTGTTAAGCGCTGTTTAGACGCCATTAGTGGTGTAGATTCCCAAAGCCTAGAGGAGGCTAAGCGGGCGGCGGAGACAAGCCAAATTCGGAATGTTGGGATCACTGTGGAGACGCGTCCAGACTGGGCTAAGGAGAAGCATGTGGACAAAATGCTGGATATGGGTGTTACCCGCGTCGAGCTCGGCGTTCAAAATCCGGATGACGCCATTTACCGTCTTGTTGGTCGGAGACACACGGTTAAGGATGTTGTTGAGGCCACGCGCATATTGAAGGATGCTGGGTTAAAAATTGTTTATCATATGATGCCCGGCTTGCCCGGCTCCAGCATGGAGAGGGATTTGGCTGTTTTCCGCAAAGTTTTCTCCAACCCTGATTATAAGCCGGACATGATTAAGATTTACCCGTGCCTAGTTTTGAAGGGCACTAAGGCTTATGAGTGGTTTAAGCGGGGCGATTATAAGCCCTACACAACTGAGGAGGCAGCCCGCCTAATATTTGATGTAAAGAAAATGGTTCCGCCTTGGGTTCGAATAATGCGGGTTCAACGTGACATTCCAGCACCATTAATAGTTGCTGGCGTGAAGATGAGCAACCTCCGCCAGCTGGTCCAGCGGAAGTTAAAGGAGCAAGGTTTAAGGTGTAGATGCATAAGGTGCCGCGAGGTTGGACACCGCCTTTTGGCAGACGGAGTAAAACCAAACCCGGAAAAAGTAAAGATTTTAACAACACGTTATGAAGCTTCTGAGGGTGAAGAAATCTTCATATCAGCGGAGGATACGGAAAACGATGTTTTGATAGGCTATCTGCGTTTGAGGATTCCATCTGAAAAGGCGCACAGACCAGAAATAAGGGCGGAACCATGTAGCATAATCCGCGAACTCCACGTCTACGGACCAGTCGTTCCAGTGGGCAGAAAAATGCCAAAAGCGTGGCAACACAAAGGTTACGGCGCAATACTTTTGGCGGAAGCGGAACGCATAACACGCCAAGAATACGGCTTAAAGAAAATCCTGGTCATAAGCGCCCTAGGCACAAAACAATACTACAAGAGATTCGGATACGCCTACGACGGACCATACATGTCAAAAATGCTGGACTAAAATAAGATGTTGCTCGGGGCTTGGTGGACTTGTAGGGATATTAAAAGAAAACACTATAACATCATTTTTAACCACTAACTTCACAATAAAGTTAAAGACAATAAACACCTTTTTACCAGTTGAAGTGCCGGAGAACTTGAAATGAGCGAAAATGGGGAACTCGCGGGATATAAGGGATTAGCCCTAGAAGTTCTCCAAAACATTGGAGCAGAAATTGGCGATTTTATCCGTGTTATTAAAGGTGGTCAGGTTTTTGAGGGTATTCTTATTCCTCGCTCTGAATATGGTGATGACAAGCATGTTGTGATTAAGTTGCGGAGTGGCTACAATATTGGTGTTCGTTTAACTCCAGACGCAAAAGTGGAAAGGGTTGGACGGGGCGAGAAGCCGGCTTTTGTGGCTCCGCCCTTGCCTGAGCAGAATCCAGCCTTGCCAAAGGTTTCCATCATCAGCACTGGTGGCACCATTGCAAGTCGTGTAGATTATAGGACGGGAGCTGTTCGTCCAGCCTTAACGGCAAGCGACCTTTACAGCGTTGTTCCAGAGTTAGCCGACATAGCCCGCATAGACGCCCAAATCCTGTTTAGTCTTTACAGCGAAAACATTACGCCAGCCCATTGGGCGGAGATGGCGAAAACAGTGGCGGAAAAAATTGCTGAGGGCGTTGACGGTGTTGTCATAGCTCATGGAACAGACACTATGGGTTATTCGGCTGCAGCCCTAAGCTTCGCCCTCCAAAACCTTCCAGTTCCAGTAATATTTGTTGGTTCTCAGCGTTCAGCCGACCGTCCCAGTTCTGATGCAGCCACAAACTTGACTGGTGCTGTTTTAGCCGCTGCCAAGGCTCCCTTCGCCGAAGTAGCTGTAGCCATGCATGAAACGATTTCGGACACCGCAATAGTGCTTCATCGCGGCACCAAAGTGCGCAAGTGCCACACAAGCCGAAGGGACGCTTTCAAATCCGTAAACGCCAAGCCATTGGCAAAAATCGTGGAAAAACGTGTTGTTATGCTTGCTGAGGATTATAAGAGGCGAGACCCGTCGCGGAAGCTCGTTGTTAAGCCAAACTTCAGCGGCAAAGTAGCTCTAATCAAGTTTTATCCGGGCATGGACCCAGCTATAATAGACTGGCATGTGGATAATGGCTACAAGGCAATAGTCCTTGAAGGCACCGGTTTGGGGCACGTTTCAAACCGCCTCTTCCAACCAATAAAAAGAGCTATTGAAAAAGGCGTAGTGGTGGCTATGGCTTCCCAGTGCATTTGGGGACGCGTAAACATGAACGTTTATGATACTGGCAGAGACCTTCTGGCGCTGGGCGTGACTCCGCTGGAGGACATGCTAGCAGAAACAGCCACAGTCAAGCTCATGTGGATATTTGGACAAACCGACAACCCAGAGGAAGCAAAACAGCTTCTAAAAACAAACATTGCCGGAGAATTCTCCCAGCGAACACTCCACGAAGAAATGCGGGAGGATATTAAACAATGACAAATGAAATAGACTATACGCGAATGGGCTTAAAGGTAGGCTTGGAAGTCCACCAACAGCTAGAAACGCAAACAAAACTCTTCTGCAGCTGCAAACCAGAACTCTTCAAAGAAGAGCCAGAAATCACCTTCCTAAGGCGTTTAAGACCAACCCAAAGCGAGCTAGGCCAAATAGACCCAGCCGCCTACTTCGAATTCCAAAAAGGCGTAAAAATCCTATACGAGGCGGATAGGCAAACTGCTTGCCTAGTGGAAATGGATGAGGAGCCACCCCACCCGCTGAACATGGAAGCGGTAGAAATAGCCCTAACAGTGGCTTTAATGATGAAAGCCACCCCCGTAGACGAAATCCACGTCATGCGGAAAACAGTCATAGATGGCTCTAACACCACTGGTTTTCAGCGCACATGCATAATCGCCCTCAACGGCTCAATAAAAGTGGGCGAAAAAACAGTCCCAATACAACACATAAGCCTAGAAGAAGACGCAGCCAGAAAAACAGGCGAAGAGGACACAACCCTACGCTACCGCATAGACCGACTGGGCATACCACTAATCGAAGTGGCAACAGCACCAGTTATAAACACACCAAAAGAGGCGGGAGAAGTAGCCCTGGCCATAGGCAAGATTCTCCGAGCTACCCAACGCGTAAAACGGGGACTTGGCACGATACGCCAAGACCTAAACATATCAATAAACGGGGGAGCCCTAACAGAAATAAAGGGCGTCCAAGAACTCGAACTGATCCCGCTGGTTGTCGAATATGAGGTGCAGAGGCAACTAAACCTAATGAAAATAAGCGAAGAACTGAGAAAAGCCGGAGCCAGCCCAGAAACCATAAAGGAAGAATTTTTCAATGTCACAGAGGTTTTCCGCCAAACCGTCTGCAAAGTAATCCGAAAAGCCCTAGAAAAGGGACAATTAGTTTTAGCCGTAAAACTGCCAAAGTTTGGAGGCTTTTTAAAACGTGAACTTATGCCAGGCATACGATTGGGCACTGAAATGGCTGACCGCGCAAAGTTCTGGGGACGAGTTGGCGGCATATTCCACACCGACGAGCTCCCAGCCTACGGCATAACAAACCATGAAGTCGAAGCCTTGAAAAAGGCGGTGGACGCCCAAGAACAAGACGCAGTGGTTTTTGTGGCAAACGCTCCTGAAAACGCTCAAGACGCCTTAAGGGCGGTTTTAGAAAGAGCAAAAGAAGCCATAAAAGGCGTGCCAGAAGAAACCCGGGCAGCAAACCCCGACGGAACAACCCGTTATATGCGCCCAAGACCGGGAGCAGCCCGCATGTACCCGGAAACAGACATCCCACCAATACAAGTGACAGAAGAACTCATAAACAGTATCCGCAAGCGTCTGCCAGAGCTCCCAGAACAGATGTTTGAGAGGCTTACGCGCGAGTACGCCCTAAACCAGAAACTAGCAAAACAACTCATGGACTCGGAATACACAGAACTTTTCGAAACTATAGCCAAGGAAAGCAAGGTTTCGCCAACGACAATAGCCGTCTTCCTAACAGAAACCATGAAGGCTTTAAAACGCGACGGCATACCAATTGAAAAAGTTTCAGAAACAAAAATAAGAGAGATTTTCAAAGCCTTGGGAACTGGAGAAATCACGAAAGAGGCGCTTCCAGACATGGTGGCTTGGCTCTCAAAAAATGAAGAAAAAACAGTGAAAGAGGCTGTTGAAAGCCTAGGACTAAAAACTCTGACAAAAGGGGAGCTGGGAAAAATCATAGACGACATAATAGCCAAAAATAAGGATTTGATAGAAAAAAGCGGGGCAAAAGCCTTCGGCATAGTGATGGGAATGGTTATGAAGGAGGTTAGGGGCAGAGCAAACGCCGAAACCGTCAGCGAGCTAATCAAGCAAAAGTTGGTGGAAAAAGCCTAGTATAAGATGGCTATCTGTATTTCTCCAGCGGTATTATTTTTTCCTGAACTGGCTTTAGGCTTTCACCACAGTGCGGGCAGATATTAAATTCTGGGAGGATGGGCTTACCGCACGTAAAACAAATCTTCGGATAATGGAGTTTTCCCTCAAGGCTTTTAATCTCTCTTTTCAGGTGGCTCAATTCAGCCTTAATCCTCTCTAAGCCCTCTTTTAGGGGCTGAATTTCCTTAACCTCAGCTCTTATGTTGTAGATTACATCCTTAACATGGGATAAGATTTCGTTGTTCATTTCAACAGTCTCGTTCATAGCGTCCAACAGCTCGCTTTTCTGCTCCAGAAGCTGGGATTCAACCATGCTCTGTCTTTTAGCGTCGGATAGCACCTTGTTTAGGAAGGCTTCAACGGGGTTTTGGAAGGCTATGGCGCAGGTTATGCCCCACAGTACAAAAGTGGCTAAGGCGCTTATGAGGAAGTAGATGGGTGGCGTTATAGCCTCAAGCTTTTCCCTCGCCACAGGATACAGTTGTAAAAGGACAAGTGCTTTATTGAAGAGTAGGGCATTTGCGGCGTCGATTAGGTGAGCTGCTGCTACGGCGGTTAGTGTGCTGAAAATCCAGACGCTCATCCCCTTTTTTGACAAGGCTTTCGCCTCGAAAATCAAATATTACATCTTAATATTTAATATAGTATTTCCACCTCCGAAATATATCAAAATACGTAAATTCTAAAAAGAGAACAACACCCAATCATATAGGTGTGATAGGTTTGGGTGGGAAGGCGGCGAAACCATCGGAAGGAGAGTTTTCATTCCGAGTCAAGCTCGGCGATTACGAGGTTGAAGTTAAGGGTTCAAGGGATGACGTTCTAGAG
>JAGTQI010000014.1:0-16335 GCA_018396955.1 Candidatus Bathyarchaeota archaeon
GTTTAGGTAACGGCTATACCCACCAAAATACTCGTCCGCCCCTTGCCCAGTGAATAAAACTTTAAAACCAATTTCAGCAGCTTTATCAGCAGCCCAAAAGATGGGCATGCCAATGCCTGCCATAAGGGGGTTGCAGTCTTCTACCGCCGACAAAACTTCTGGTAGTGTCTGCTCCACATCCCCTTCGTCGTATAAGAATACATGGAAAGGCAAATCAAGCTGGCTGGCGGATTTTTCCGCTTGCTCGGTTTCCGATCGGTTTTTAAGGCTTACGTGGATTAGGTGAACTTTGACTCCAGCCTTTTTTGCAAGCCACGCGACTAGGCTGCTATCCAAACCTCCTGAAAAAGCCGCTGCCACCGCGCTTAAGCCACGTGTCCTTTCCATTGTTGACTGTTCTAAAAGTGCCTGAAGCTTTTTGACCGCTTCCTCCATTGATAAGGGTGCGATGACAGAACGCTTAAGAACTTTAACTGGTTTTATCCTAAACCCCTTCTTATCTGCTATCAATAGATGCCCAGGTGGAAAGGAATTTGCCCTTTTTATGCCTATTTTCCATAATGCCTTGCGCTCAGATGCAAAGGCAAGAATACTGCCACTTTCACCGTAATATAGCGGGTATAAGCCCAACGCGTCTCTCCCAATAATTAGTTTCTCGGCTTTGGCTATGGCGAAAGCGAAGCAGCCGTCAAATTCTTTTAGAAGCACTTTTGCGCCAGCATCAATGTCCTTTTCAAGCTTTTGTGCAACAACATCCAGAGGCTTGATGCTTGGAGTATAAATTCTCCCATCAAAGATGAGGGTTGCATTTCCAATTTGTTGTAGATGGGGCTTCTCATGGGCTAAAATCTTGAGGAAAACATGTCCTATGGCCGTTGGTGATTTCAAACCTTCAATTTGCAACTTGTCTAAGGACGCTGCTACTTGGGCTTGGTTTTGTGTTGCCATGCTAAAGACGTCTGCGCCTCTCCGCCCCAAAACAGCAAGCATTGAAAACACCGCTTGACAGGCGTTTTCTCCTTTCTTATCAAGGACTGCAGCAATCGCCTTCATGCCGCTAACCTTTTGCAGTTATTACAAGCTATACTTTGAATGGATAACCATTTAAACTAGAAACACTTTGAGAGGATAGCTTGATGATTGGGACATCCCGTTGTCTGTAAGATCTTATTATCAGAGCATGGCCTTTGAGTTGGCAAAGTTCATGAATTTACCGCCTGAAACTATTGCGGACAAGCTTGTGGAAGGTTATAGGAAGGTTAGGGCAGTTAGGAGGGCTGGCGAGTTTAAGGATTCTGAAATTGTTCCATCAACTCTTGAAGCAATAGCCAAGTTTCTAGGCGTAAAGGCTGAAAACGTTTCACGGGCGTTCTCGCCGCAACAGAGAAGCATCCAGCGGAACAGCACCTTATAGAAGACGCAAAGGAAACCGTTCGTCACGTTAAGGAGTTAGGTGTTAAGGTGTAGTTGTTGGAAATGTGGTTTTCTGGTCTGGAACCTACAATGGGATTTTGCTTGAGAAGGCGATTTGTCCAGATTTATTAATGAACAGTTTTATGTCGATGAAATTGGGTTTCAAAGCCTAAACCAGAAATCTTTACGAAGGTGCTTTCAAGGTTTAATGTTCAGCCATATGAGGCTCTACATGTAGGCGACAGTGTTTTTGAGGATTTGGCTGGCGCTGTGCTTTTCCACATGAACACTGTGCTGATCGACAAGAACGTGGATGGGATTGTTAGGCTTTCAAGCTGGAATGTTTACATAATTCCCAGAATAGGCTTATTAGAGCAAGTTATCAAAGAACTGGAAAAGCATTAATCCTTAAGCATGCTATCTTTTCAGAGGGATAGAGGCTTGCCAATCCTTCCAATTGATACTGGGCGTTATGGGACGCCTGAAATGCGGAGGATCTTCGAAGAGGAAAACCGAGTTCAGAAAATGTTGGACGTTGAGGCTGCTTTGGCTTGGGCGCACGCAGAAGTTGGCAACATTCCACGGAAGGATGCTGAGAGGATTGTGGCGGCGGCTTCGCTTAAGCATGTTAGGCTTAGGCGCATAAAGGAAATTGAGCGGGAGATTAAACATGATGTTATGGCTATTGTTAGGGCTTTAGCCGAGGCGAGCGGTTCAAGCGGGGCTTATGTGCATCTTGGCGCCACAAGCTACGACATTGTTGACACGGCAACCGCCCTCCAATTGAAGGAGGCTTTAGAGCTTATTGAGAGGCGACTGAACGATTTTGAGAAAGTTTTAACGGAGAAGGCTTTGCGCCACAAGGAGACTTTGATGATGGGGCGCACCCACGGGCAGCATGCGCTTCCAATAACTTTGGGTTTTAAGTTCGCTGTTTGGATGCGGGAAGTGTCAAGGCACATTGAAAGGCTTAGGCAGTGCCGCGAACGGGTTGTTGTGGGCAAGATAAGTGGGGCTGTTGGCACCCAAGCGGGTTTGGGCGAAAATGCCATGCGGGTTCAGGAACTTGTGATGCAGAGGCTTGGCATTAAGGCGGCTGACATTTCTACGCAGATTGTGCAGAGGGACCGCCACGCAGAACTCGTATGCCTATTGGCTTTGATTGCTTCGAGCCTCGAAAACTTCGCCACCGAAATTCGTGAACTGCAAAGACCAGAAATAGGCGAGTTAGCGGAGCCCTTCGAAGCTGAAAGGCAGGTGGGCAGTTCAACAATGCCCCATAAGCGGAACCCAGAGACTTGTGAACGAATCTGTGGTTTGGCTAGAATTGTTCGAAGTCTGATGGTTCCAGCCTTGGAGAATGTTGTGACATGGCATGAGCGCGACTTGACACAGTCTTCTGCTGAGCGCTTCATAATTCCGGAAGCTTGCGTCCTAGTGGACTATATGCTATTTCTAATGACAAACATTGTGGCTAACCTATACGTGAACGAGGAACGCATGCGCAAAAACATCGAGCTAACCCAGGGGCGAGCAATGTCGGAAGCAATCATGATAGCCCTAACAAAGAAGGGCATGAGCCGACAAGAAGCTCATGAGTTGTTGAGGAGGCTGACGTTAAAGAGCGAGTTAGAGAAGCGCCCCTTCAAAGAAGTCCTATTAGAAGACAAAGTTGTCAGCAAGAAGCTTAGCGAAAAAGAAATTGATGATGCTTTAAACCCGCGGAATTATTTGGGCACCGCTTTGAGGCAGATTGAACTCATGGTTAAGAAAACCATGAAAGAGCGAAGAGAAAGGGGTTTGGCTGACTAGTATTCTGTTAGGGCTTTTTGCTTCCACTCTTCCCCCTTTTCGAGTTTTTCCCAAGCCTCTTTCTTGACGAAGCCTCCCACTTGCTCTTTTATCTTCTTTGCCAGTTTTGGGCCTATGAGTGGCAGATTCATAAGTTCTTCTATTTGGGCTTGCTTTATGTCCTCTAATGTTTTGTATCCAGCATTGTATAGTATACGTCCACGCACCCTTCCTACGCCTTCAAGCCTCACTATTGGTAGAAGCTCCTTCTTGACACCTTTCTCCACCCTCTCCATCAGTTCCAGCGTTAGGGGTTGGGCTTCCTTGTTGTTGAATAAAACTGCTAATTCGTGGGTGGCGTAAAGGAGCCACTTTGCACTTTCCACGGTTCTATAAAGGTCGCCAGGTTGAACCCTGAACTTTTCTATTATTTCGTCTTCGCTTGCCTCCTCTATCCAAGCCTTCAGAACCATGGCTGTTTTGGCTTCCGCTAGGAACTCCTCGTAGTTTATTCGGTCTTCCCACTCGTTAGGCACTGGCGTTAAGAACTCTTCACGGTGTTCTTCCGCGAAGACTGCCACTTTATCAAGCTCGCTCGTGCTGGGTCTGAAAAGCGGGCGCATGTCCGGCGTGTGGGCTATCATGTGGAGAAGACTTAAATCCGTTAATAATGGTGGTTTTTGGCGTAGGGCGTCGCGGATTATTACTGCCGAAGCTGGGTCTATGTAGAGTTCGCTAACCCGCTTGCCGAATTTCGTGGCGTAAATGTTTGTGCCGCTTACATCAATCATTTCCTCTTCATATAGGAAACGCAGTATTTTGGCGATAATATTCTTTATCGCGCCGACGTCGTATTGATAAGCGTAGAAGGTTTTGCCGAAAAAATCGTATATGCCAGCTTCTGTATGGGCGTAGTCTGCGGCTATTGTTGCAAGCACATGTCCCCGCAATATGCGCTCAACAGCAAGTCTTGACCAAATGCGCTCCGGTTTTGCAAGCACATAACTCTCCATTAAATAGTCAGCTTCATCGTCTGTTCGCGCAATTAATAGGGCTTCACCGATTTTGTCGTATTTTGGACGCCCAGCCCTTCCACACATCTGCTTGTATTCCAGAACGCTTATTGGGTAATAGCCGTAACCGGGTTCATAGCGCCTATAATCATAAATTATAACTGTTCTAGCCGGGAGATTAACGCCAAAAGCCAGTGTGGGCGTGGCTGTCAAAACCTTAATTTTTCCCTCGCGAAAAGCGTCCTCAATTATTTTGCGGTGGGCTCCACCTAAACCAGCATGGTGGAAAGCCACCCCACACTTGACCAGTTCAGCTAGGAGTTCACTTATCCTTGTTTTTTCGCCAGCCGCCAAAATCCGCTCTGCTTCACGTTCCAAAGCCCTTTTCATAGGCTTTGATAGAATTTCTCCAATTTTTGCCGCTGTTTTCTTAGCTAGCGCCACAGAGCTTTTCCTTGTAGCTGCGAAAATTAGGGCTTGCCCGCCAGTCTTAACGGTGTGCAGTGCCAAGTTTATGGCTGGGTTTTTAACTTCCTTTTCGATTTTTCTGGATTCGCCATCTCTAAACTGGATTTCATTGTGGAGTAATACGCCCTCTTTTAGGGTTATGGGGCGCCAATCTGTCGTTATGTATTCGGCTTTCAGCCATTCCGCAATCTCTTGAACATTGTTTATTGTGGCGCTTAAAGCCAAAATTTGGATTTCTGGGTTTGTCTGCATAAGCCTAGCCAAAACCACTTCAAGGGTTGGACCACGCTCTGCCTCATTAAGAAGATGCACTTCATCAGCCACTAAAAGGCTTATATCATCCAACCATTTGGCTTTGTGCCTCAGAAGCGAGTCCACCTTCTCATTTGTAGCCACAATAATGTCATAGCGCTCCAGCCAAGGGTCAGAACTATCATAATCGCCAGTTGAAATGCCAACACTAATGCGCTTTCCATCTGGCTTAGTTATAGCCGAATACTTCTTAAACTCCTTATATTTTTCGCTGGCTAAAGCCCTCAAAGGCGTCAAATAAAGGACTTTGCCGTCACCTTCCAGAATATGCTTTAAGGCGCAAAGCTCAGCAATCAGCGTTTTACCAGAAGCCGTTGGACTAGCCAAAACAAGGTTCCGCCCATCCAAGGCACCAGCTTTTATAGCCTCCTCTTGAGGTGGATAAAGCTCAACAATCCCGCCTTTAATAAGAACCTCCTTAACCGACTCTGGAACCGGCAGATCAGCAACCTTCACCAAGACACGCCTGTTTATGTTCCTTACTGCACAATAAAGGGTAAAAACAGTTTAAAACATTACGCGAAAACAAAAACCGCAACCCACAACTATATAATCAAATATAAGCCCCGTTTGGACTGGCAAGGTGCAAAGCTATTTTAATAAAGGAGCGTAGGACAAGGATAATAGAATGAAAAATGATTGAGTTACTTCTATTCTTGACTGGTTTGTTGGTGGCCACGATTTGTAGTTTGGTAGGGTTAGGCGGAGGAATTTTCATAGTTCCAATACTTGTTTTAGGCTTCGGCCTTAAAACCCAGCATGCTATTGGAATCAGTTTATTAATGATGACTTTTACCACGGTCTCCGCAACCATAGCATATGCTAGGCAAAAAAGGGTTAATTATAAAGTTGGGGTTTTGCTTGACGTGTTTGATGTCCCAGGCGCAATTTTTGGAGCTTTCGTCACAACTCTTTTATCCTCCAACATTCTTGCCGGTTTGTTTGGTTGTTTACTCATAATAATCTCAATTCACATCATCAAGAAAAATAAAAATGACGGTGAAGACGTAATCAGTTGTGGCGGTTTTAATCTGTCTAAACGGGCAATTTGTCTCTGCCTTTTGACAAGCTTTGTTAGCGGCTTTGTTGCTGGAATGCTTGGGGCTGGCGGCGGCACCATTGATATGATAGCGATGGTGCTGGTGTTGGGAATGTCGCCTTACATTGCCACTGGAACAAGCGAGTTTGGAATGGCCCTCACCAACACAGCTGCCCTTATACCCCACATTTTTCTCGGAAATGTTGTACTCCAAATGGCTGTCCCAATAACTATCGGAGCCGTCATCGGCGCCCAGTTAGGACCATCCATCTCAAGACGGATGAAGGTTGCCACTTTAAGGAAAATCCTAGGCGCAGTCCTCATTGTTGTTGGGATAAGGATGCTGGCAACATTGTTCACCAGCGTATAGATTTGGACCAAATGGGTTATTTCCTCAAGGTTGTGTATAAATCCGCCGCATTTGTTGGGTCATTTATGGGGAAGAACTTCCACTTGATTTCCGGCGTATAAAAGTCTGCAATGTTTTTGAGCGCTTCTGGGTTGTCAGTCTCAAACATCGTGAAGCCTTTGCTCTCGCCCGCGAACTGGAAAGGCCCAAAAATTAGTTTAGCAAACTTCTCGTTTCCCTTTTCCCTTTCAGCTGTCATCTTCCTAAACTTTTCGATAACGTCCATGACGTCGCCTGAAACAACCTTCCAGAATCCTATATACTTCATACACTTTCACCTCCAACATTTATTTTCCATGCTGAACCTCACCAACAAGCAAAGAAAGCAGTCCTTTCACACTGCCCCTTCACAAGCCAGCAAAGTTCACTAATATGTACAAAGCCCGCCTAATAAGACCTCCCCTTGTTCGGCTTAATTTTCTAAAGAGGTGTCCAATGTAGGTGTTTTGTTTGGTAAATTTGATTTTTGGCTGTTTTCCGCGCCAAAAAATGTATAGAGGGGTAGTGTATTTGTTGTTTGGAACCGGCCACAAATATGACCTTTTAAGCATGATTCAGCCTTCAAATAGCTTTTTCTATAAGCTTAAACTTATTAGGAGTTGACAAGCATTAAGTGGACTTGAAAGGTTATGGTGGAAAACGTCCGCGAACTCTTAAAGGCTCATGAAGGATTAAAGCGTGAAGTCTACTTGGACATTGAAAACTCAAGCATGGTACCAACTGAAGTTTTGGAGGCTATACTTCCATACTTCAACAAACGAGCTTATGGCAATCCGACGCTTACCCATAAGCCCGGATGGGAAGCTTTCGAAGCCATAATGGAATCGGCCCAGAAAATATCTGGCTTTTTGGGCTGTAAAAGCCTTGAGGAGGTTAATTTTACGCCGGGCGAAACAGAAGCCAACAACCTCGCCTTACTGGGTGCGACTCTCCAGACGCGGGGAAAAGGCAAAAAAATAGTGATTTCCGAAGTTGAGCCCTTAAGTATCATGCATGTAACCGAAATGCTAACCAAGTATGGCTTCACTGTATCAAAAATTCCAGTGGATAGTGAAGGTTTCATAAACCTTGAAAGGTTGAAGGAAGCCGTCGACGGCAATACCGTTTTCGTAAGTTTATCAGCCGTAAACCACGAGATAGGAACAATACAACCCATAAAAGAAGCCCAAAAAATAGTTAAGGACAAAAACCCGAACGCAATATTCCACACCGACGCCTCAGACGCCTATGGAAAAATTCCATTCAGCGTGCAAGACCTAGGCGTTGACATGGCAACAATAAGCAGCTACAAAATCCTTGGGCCTCGGGGAATAGGGGCTCTCTACGTTAAGGAAGGCGTAAACATAGAAAGAATATTGGAAGGCCAAATAGGCACACAGAAGCTTTGGCCCGGTGTTGAAAACACGCCATTAATAGTTGGCTTTGCAAAAGCCTCTGAACTCGCCTTTCAAAACCTTGAAGAAAACGTCCGGCACATGCGAAATTTAAGAGACAAGCTCATAAACGGAATCTTTGAAAAAATAGCTGACGTGCGCCTAAACGGTCCAAAGGGCGAGAAAAGGGCGCCTGACAACGTCAACATAAGTTTCTTGCGCTGTGAAGGCGAAGCCCTAACAATCGAGTTAAGCCTAAACGGTGTTTACGTCTCAAGTGGAAGTGCGTGCACAAGACGTCTATTACAGCCAAGCCACGTGCTTGTAGCCATTGGAAGAAAGTTTGAGGAAGCCCATGGAAGCATACTCATGAAAGTTACCCGCTACCACACAGAAGAGGATATAGACTATGTTTTGGAAGTTTTGCCAAAAGCCGTTGAAAGGCTTCGGGGAATAAGTGGCACAACGGTGGTGGAATAAAATGTCGCGTGTGCCTCTACCCTACAGCCAAAAAATTCTTGAGCTTTTCAGAAACCCTAAAAACCTTGGGAGAATGGAAGACGCTACAGTTTCGGCAGTGGCTGGGAACCCCCAATGCGGAGACATGATAACCTTCTACCTAAAAATAAACGAGCAAGAAATAATCGAAAAGGCAACCTTTGAAAGTTATGGGTGCGCCGCAAACATAGCCACATCCAGCATAGCAACAGAAAAAGTGAAGGGAATGAAGCTCGAGGACGCGTGGAAAATCACGTGGAAAAGCGTGGCAGAAGAGGTGGGTGGACTTCCAGCGGTAAAATTCCACTGCGGAATTCTAGCTGTAGGCGCCCTAAGAAGAGCCATAAGAGCCTACTACAAAAACAAGCAAATCGCACCAGAATGGCTTCCAAAAGAACTAACCTTTGAAGAAAAACAAGCCCTAGAAGAGGAAGAGCTAGCAAGAATCCTCGAGAAAAAAATGAAAATGGCGGAGGAAAAATAGTGTTCGACCCATACAAGATTAGGGAAGACTTCCCAATTTTAAAACGAAAAATAAACAATCATCCCCTCATCTATTTTGACAATGCTGCCACATCCCAAAAGCCAAAACAAGTAATAGAAGCCATAAAAGAGTATTATGAACTGCACAATGCCAACGTCCACAGAGCTGTGCACACCCTCTCGCTGGAGGCTACAGAGCTTTATGAAAGCGCTCACGAAGAAACAGCCAAATTCATAGGCGCAGAAAGCATAGAAGAAATAATCTTCACAAAAGGAACAACGGAAGCCATAAACACCGTTGCCTACTCTTGGGGATTGCGAAACCTCAAAAAAGGCGACGAAGTTTTAGTAACCCTAATGGAGCACCACAGCAACATCGTGCCATGGGAAATTCTCTCAAAAATAAAGGGCTTCAAAGTACGCTACATAGACGTTAACAAGGATGGAACCCTAAACCAGCAAGCCCTTGAGGAAGCCCTATCACCAAAAGTGAAAATGGTCTGCGTCACACACGTCTCAAACGTCACTGGCGTAATAAATGATGTGCGGCACATTGCAAAACTCGCCCACGAAAACAACGCCCTCATTCTAGTCGACGGAGCCCAGTCCGTACCCCACATACCAATAAATGTGAAAGAATTAGACTGCGACTTCCTAGCCTTTTCCGGGCATAAAATGCTTGGACCAACAGGGATAGGCGTCCTATACGGCAAACGGGAAATTTTAGAAAAAATGGAACCTTTCCACGGCGGAGGCGAAATGATAAGGGAAGTCTCCTACAACCCAAAAAACCAAAGCTGCAAAATAACGTGGAACGACTTGCCATGGAAATTCGAGGCTGGAACACCAAACATATGCGGAGGAGTAGGCCTAATGTCAGCCATAAAATACCTAAAAAATCTAGGAATGGACAACGCTAAAGCCCACGAATGCGCCCTAACCGAATACACCATAAAACGCCTCCAAGAATGCGAAAAAGTTAGGGTTTATGGACCAAAGGACACGAAAGTTAAATGCGGCATAGTACCCTTCAACCTTGAAGGCTTCGACTCCCACGATTTGGCTTTGCTCCTAGACACTTATGGCATAATGATAAGAAGCGGCTTCCACTGTGCCCAACCACTACACCAGAGACTCGAGTTGAAATCATCTGCAAGGGCAAGCTTCTACATATACAACACCAAAGAAGAAATCGACAAATTTGTCGAAGTCCTAAAGGAGATTGAAAAATCCCTATGAGCATCGTCATAAACGATTATATAGCAAGAATTGAAGAGGCTTGCGGAGAAGAAAGAGACTACATAATCCACTTCAAATACGATAAAAAAGAAGAGGTGATAACAAAAATACTAAAGAAAGCTACACTGCAAAAAACTACAGCAAAAATAATCTTCGACCTAAAATACAAAGAAACCTACATACGCTTATACGCAACTGGGAAAGCCGTCTTCAAGAAAATAAAAGACAAAGAACAGCTAAACCAAATCTTAACGGAATTACTCTCTTAAACTTTCAATTTTAAATTTTAAATGGCAAAGTTTATAAGTAATACTTTTTAGTTAAAAAGTAATACCGAGGTAATCACATGCACATACCAGATGGATACATAAGCCCGGAAGCCGCTGCCACAATGGCTGTAATATCCATCATCTTTCTTGTTTTGTCATGGAAAAAGGCGAAAGCCACGTGCCCAAAAGCATTAGCCCCCCTACTGGCGGTTTCAAGCGCCTTCGTCTTCGCAGCCCAGATGATTAATTTTCCGATAATATATGGAACGAGCGGACACTTGGTGGGCGGAACATTCCTCTCAATAATTTTGGGGCCATATGCGGCAATCCTAAGCATGACAGTAGTCCTACTAATGCAGGCGTTGTTTTTCGCAGACGGTGGAATCATAGCCCTAGGGGCAAACATTTTCAACATGGCAGTTATAGGCGGCTTAAGCTTCTACATAGTTAAACTCATAGCTGGAAGCTCAATTAAAGGCAAACGCTTCTTCATAGGCGTGTTTGCAGCTTCATGGCTATCAGTTATTCTAGGAGCTTTGGCATGCGGCTTGCAGATAGGCTTTTCACCAGCCTTCATAGAAGCTGGTGGAATAACAGTGACAGTCCCAGCCATGCTTTTTTGGCATGTGCTAATAGGCCTTGGCGAAGCAACAATAACAACAACAGCCATAACACAGCTACACCGGGTGCAACCTGCAATATTGAATGGTTTAGCTTTCCTAAAGAGGGAAGCAATTTGAAAGGATATGTTAAGGTTTTAACCCTAATAGCTATAGGGCTTGCAATCCTAATACCCTTCGCCTCATCCTACCCAGACGGCCTAGAAACAGTGGCCAAAATCCTTAACATAGAAGAGGCAGAACCAATTTGGAAAGGGTTTATGCCAGACTACACTATACCAACAATTGAAAACCCATACTTATCAACATTAGCAGCGGGCTTCTTCGGCCTGATTACAGTCTCAGCTGCAGCCTACATCCTAGGCAATTTGATATCAAAACAAGAAGAAACAAAATAGGTATGGGGCTGCTTGGCTATTCTCTGCTTGCAAGTATAACTATATAGTCCGCTGTATCAGCACACATGTCAGCAGCATGCTCAATAAACTCCACAAGATCATCAAAAACAACCATAGAGCCGCTATCTATTTGCCTTCCATACTTAATGAATAAGGCTTTGGTTTTAAGATACTCATCGTCTATTCTCCTTTCGATTTCCTCAACTTTCTTCGCCCCACCTATAGCCGCAGAAGAATCCACAGCAATTTTCCCGATGCTTCCCCTCAAAGCATGAGCGCAATCCACCAGAAATGATGTTGTGCGGGCTGTGTTTTCCCAAAGCTCCTTCGGAACTTTGGCCTCCTCAAGCATTTTTATGCATCTCGCCGCGTCCTTCACATGGTCAGCCAGCGTGTCAAGCCTCTTCACAAGGTGCATTAGGTCTTCGCGGTAATCCGCGAAAAGAGCCACACCTTTCGAAAGCTCCTTGAAGACCTCCGTTCGAAGTCTGTCAACCTCCTTCTCAACCTTGAAAATGTTTTCGATATGCTGCATGGCTTCTTTTCTATTACCTTCAGCCATCTTCTGCATAGCATAATGAAGAAGCGTCACAGTGTCCAAAGCCTTTGTAATCTGTTCCTGCGCTAGATCAAGAGCCCTTGTCCTTCTCCGCCTCTCAAACCATGCATAGCTTTTCTTCTCCAAGCCAAATTCATCCCCTTAAAAATAAGCTATAATGAAATGCTTAATAACACTTTGCAAAACCAGCAGCTATCCTTCTTCGGTCTCTGCAACCCAGTAAGCCTTCTCCACACCCTCTTTGGTGATTATGTGCTCCTTCTTGAAAATTGGAGCCTCTTTCTTATACCTCTCAACGGCCTCCCTCAAAACTGGAAAAACATCCTTTCTATGGGAGCCAGCAACTAAAACGTAGACAAGGTCTTCGCCAACGCCAAACTCGCCGACGAAATGATGTATCTGGGCGTCTACTATGCCTCCCCTATTTTTTAAGTCTTGGCAGATTTTTGACAGCACTTCATTTGCCCCTTCATTATAGGCTTCGATCTCCAAACTCTGCACTTTTTCTCCTTTTGAGGTTTCTCCACGAACAACGCCGATGAAGATGGCGATGGCCCCGGCCCTTCGAAAATCCGGGTTTCTTTTAATCTCTTTAATCAATTCTTCAATAGATAGGGCGCCTTTCTCGTGGACGTATCTAGTTGACATCGAAACACCATGCATTAGAACGGAAGAAGCCAATTTAAAGGTTAAGAGATTCGAATTAGCTTTTCAGCCAAACCAGCAAGCTTTTTACGTGCCTCTCTGAGCGTTATTTCCGAAAACTTTATAGTGCAATTCGGTTTTGCTTGCCCAAGCGCGTCTAAGTCTGGAGTTATTGCAACCCCTATTTTGGGATAACCTCCAGTTGTTTGGGCATCCCTCATTAATATTATTGGTTTTCCATCCTTGGGAACCTGAATTGCGCAAGGCAAGAGGGCGTCTGAAACTATGTCGGCTTTTCCCTTATGTTCTATTGCTGGACCTTCGAGACGATAACCCATGCGGTCAGACTCTATCGTAACCTTATAAGGATTTGAAAGGAAAGTTTGTATGCCCACTCTGTGAACATGTTAGCTTGTGGTCCGAGGACAACACGCACCGTGAAACTATCGCCGAAGCACGGCACTAAGCTTTCCGGCATTCTAAGACCAGCACCCAGAAGAGAAACAGTAAAGCCTTCAATTATGTCTCCAGCCTTTAGTTGTCTGCCGTTTATCCCGCCAAATCGTCCACGCACATAAGTTGATCTGCTCCCAAGAACCATTGGTACATTTATCCCGCCCCTAATGGAAAGATAGCATCTGCATCCACTTTCCACTTTTCCAACAGAAATAATGTCTCCCTTGCATACAGTTAATGTCTGCCACATATGTGCCTTCTTTCCATTAATTTCCACCGAAGTTTTTCCTCCCGTCACAGCAATCTGCGTGTCGGTCAACGCTTGCAGTTCCGGTCCTATTAGTGTTATCTCTAAACACGCTCCGTTAGGACTGTTTCCAACCAGAAGATTTGCCCCAACCATAGAAAACGAGTCCATAGCGCCTGAAATCGGAATTCCATATTTAAGATAGCCATATCTACCTAAGTCTTGTACCGTCGTAAAGAAACCGGGTTTTAACACTTGAAAAACATTCATTTTCACAGTCCCTGAAATTGCAGTCTATAAGCGCCTACCCTGACAAGCCCCTCAATTCTCACATAATCCTCCTCTGAAATTGGCTCGAATTTAACAATATCTCCCGGTTTAAGCAAGGCCGGAGGCTGTCGTTGCGGGTCAAAAAGCTTGATCGGTGTTCTGCCTATTATCCGCCATCCTCCAGGAGCCTCGCATGGATATATTCCCGTTTGCCTCTCTGCAATGCCAACAGAACCCGCCGGCACTTTTAGACGTGGGTTTTCAAGGCGTGGCGTCGCAATCTCTTCTGGTACATCGCCCAAGTATGGGAAGCCGGCAACAAAGCCTATCATATAAACTCTATAATCTTTTCCTGAATGAATCTTAATAACTTGCTCCTCGGTTAGCCCGTGATATTGAGCCACATAACCCAAGTCTGGACCATAGACACCACCATAAGCAACTGGAACAACAAGCTTTCTGCCCTCTATTTTTATTGTTCTCTTTTCTAATGTCTTTTCAATTTCCTTAACACGCAACACAAGTTGCTTGTAGGTTATTTTATCCGGATTGTAGCGGATGAGCAGCGACCTATAAGTGGGAACAAGTTCTTCAATACCTTTTATGCCCACATTTGAAAGAGCATCATTTAAGGCGATGACTTTATTGTTTACTGCTAAATCGATCACGTCACCAAACTCCACTATTAAAGCACTGTCGCCAAAGGGTAGATAGCGTGCAGAAGAGCAAAACGAGCTTTTCATATGGCATCGGTGTTAAATAAACTGGCTTACCGATTTAATCTCTATCCCAGCTTTAATAAGCCCTTTCTTTAAAGCTTCAGCCAGCTTAACCGCTTTTGGCGTATCACCATGAATACAAATTGTATGCACTTGCCCAAGCTCCACAACTCCGCCGTCAAAAGCTTCAACTACACCTTCCTTTATGGCTCGTATGGCCCGCCTAACAATTTTATCCGGCTCCTCAATTATAGAGCCAGCCTTTTTCCTTGATACTAAACTTCCGTCAGAGTTGTAAGCTCTGTCAGCAAAGAACTCGAAAGCAACCCGTAATCCAGCATTAGCAGCCGCCTCAGCCATTCTAGATTTCGGTGGCGCAAAAACGATTAGGCTAGGATTTAGCTCTACAACAGCCTCAGCTATAGCCCTCGACAGACCTCTATCTTTCAATGCCTTGTTATACATTGCACCATGGGGTTTCACATGCTGAAGGCTTAAGCCAAAAATTTTGACGAAACCGAGAAGCGCGCTAACTTGATAAATTATATAATTTTTTGCCTCTTCACTGGTTAGTTGCATTTCCCTTCTTCCAAATCCCATCACGTCTGGATATCCAGGATGAGCTCCCACGGCAACCCCATATTTTTTTTGCCAATGCTACCGTCTGAGCCATTGTTAAGGGATCTCCAGCGTGAAAGCCACACGCCACACTAGCAGACGTTATATGGGGCATTATCTCCAGATCGTTTCCAACTTTGAAAGCTCCGTAGCTTTCACCTAAATCACAGTTTTATATCAACTTGAAGCCTCAAACTCGCCACTTCCAAAAGAATTTTAACATTTTTACAAGTATTTTCGCATATCCCCCACTACAGCGGAGGGAACTGGCAAATCCTTCATGGCGAGCAAGCCTGCCGGCGCCTTTAACACTTTTGGGATAGAGTTTATAACTACTGCCACTGTGCCGAAGTCCCCGTGGACGCATGGCTGAATTTTCTGCTTGATTGTTGGAATCCCTGTTATTGTTATGGCGTCGTATTCCTCTTCTGCTCCAATATAGGCTTGAAAGTCTAAAACAATGACTTCTTTGCCTTTCATTATGCCTTTCGCTGTCTGCCTTAAACCGGCAACTTTTCCAGCCTCAACTTTAATGAAGTCACTTTTTACCGGTTCTTTTGCTATCACTGGTTCGACAAGTTTAGCCCATATTTCGTCAAGTTTCCATGCTAAGGCGTCTGCAATCATCGCGATGGACTGCTCAAGTCCCACATGCCCTGTTATTTCTCTCTTCTCAATTTTTTGTTGAAATTCATCCACAGTTAAGCCTGCGCCTATTTTTTTCTGAAAGGGCAAACGTCTTGTTGCGGCGTTCATAACCCTGATGGCTTCAATTTTCTCTATTTTTTGGCACACAGCAGTCAACGTTATTACAAGAGTATCCATTAAAAAGCCGGGGTTTATTCCAGTGCCTAAAACTGTCACATTGTGTTTTTTTGCCAGTTTGTCCAGTTCTTTTGCGATTCCTGGTTCTGAATAGTAGGGGTAGGAGAGTTCTTCACATGTGGATATTACATTTACGCCATGCTTAACAATAGAGACTATTTGAGGGAAGGTATCTTTAAGGTAGGAGGATGTGGCGTGGATGACGATGTTAGGCTTTGTTTTTGAAATGGTGGCGTCAACGTCGCTTGAAACTGTTATGCCAAGTTTCTTGTTTAAGCCCAAAACTTCGCCTAAATCTTTGCCCAACTTATCCTTTGCAACATCGATTGCACCAACCACTTTTACACCCCTTTTTTCAACAAGGCCCTTTGCTATTAAACTTCCGACGGCCCCCACCCCATACAAAACAACTTTAACTTCTTCCACACACTATTCCTCACGGTTTATGGTTTAATTGCTCGATTTATAAAAGGGGTGTGGCTTATGATTTAAACCTTTACATTTGTAAAGTTTATATTCACGAGCCTTCCCAATAATAGGAAGGCGGGCTAAGTTGAGTGCAGTAAAAACTGTACCATACAAAGAAATCCTCGCCGAATATTCAGATGCTGAAAAACTTAAGTTCTGCTTCGAATGCGGCATATGTACAGCATGGCGTAAATGTAATATCC